>CBILQL010000281.1:0-6677 GCA_966238865.1 uncultured bacterium | reverse complement strand
AGGGCGCGGCAGGGCGAACCCCGGGGATGGAGGATGTGGCCGCGGACTTGCGCGCGGCCGGTATCGAGGTCCGGCTTCATGAGGATTGGCGCGCGGCACGTTGGCGCAAGCTGGTGTGGAACGTCCCCTTCAACGGGTTGTGCGCCCTGCACGGCTTGGATACCCGAGCCCTCCTGGCCCGCCCCGGCCTGCGGGAACAGGTGCGGGACCTGATGGGCGAGGTGATCGCGGGGGCGGCATTGCAGGGTTGTGCGCTTCCGGCGGACTTCGCGGAACGGATGCTCGCGGACACGGACAAGATGATTCCATATGAGCCAAGCATGAAGCTGGATAGGGATCAGGGAAGGGAAATGGAGCTGGAAGCAATCTATGCCCGGCCCCTGGAGGCCATCCATCGGGCGGGCGGGAAGGCTCCGGGCATGGAGGCCCTGTACCGGGAACTTTCGGGATCGGACCGCGCCAGCGACGCCGCAACAGGGGCGCATAAGAGCCTCTAACAGAATGAACCCTGATCGGGTCCCAGCCCGGCTCCAAAAAAGCCCCGGAAAACGACACTTTCCTGGCGACATCGTCTTTCGCGCCGTGGGCGGCCGCAGTATGTTAATAGCCTCATGTGGCGAAGCCGAATGCTTACATCGCACAGGACCAGGCATTGGCGCTGCCTGATTGTCGGGGCCGCCGTACTGGCTTCCTCCCCGCGGGCCCAGATCGCGGTGCGCGTCGACCCCGCGGACCAGCGGCAGAACTTCGAAGGATGGGGGACCAGCCTGTGCTGGTGGGCCCATGACCTGGGCGTGTGGCGCCAGGAGAACGTGAACGCCATCGCGACCCTGGTGGCCGACACCGTGACGGGCCTGGGGATGAACATCTACCGCTACAATATCGGCGGCGGAGACCAGCCCGGGCATGCCCACATGCGCTCCGACGCGGACGTGCCGGGATACAAGCCCACCGAGGCGGGCCCGTACGACTGGAGCGCGGACGCATACCAGCGCAAGACCATGGCCGCGCTGCTGGCGCGCACCCGGAAGCCTATTCTGGAGGCCTTCTCCAACTCGCCGCCCTGGTGGATGACCAAGAGCGGCTGCGCGTCCGGCAACACCGACGGATCGGACAACCTCAAGGAGGATTACTACGACGACTTCGCCGAATACCTCACGGAGGTGGCGAAGCACGTGCAGGATTCCATGGGCATCACCTTCCGCACCCTGGCGCCCTTCAACGAGCCCAATTCCAACTGGTGGAAGGCCGAGGGCCGGCAGGAGGGCTGCATGTTCTCGCGCGCCAAGCAGCCCAAGCTCATCCTGGAGGTGGGGGCCCGGCTCAAGTCCAAGGGTCTGACCGGAACCACGGTGAGCGCCGCCGACGCCAACTCCATCGGCGAGATGATCGGCAATGCCGACAGCTACGACGCGGCCACCCTGGCGCATATCTCGCAATTCAACACCCATTCCTATTACGGCTCGGACGCGGAGCGCCGTACCCTGCAGGCTACTGCGAAGCGCCTCGGGAAGCGGCTGTGGCAATCGGAGACCGGCCCCCTGTCCTGGCCGGGCGGCAACCAGTTCGACGTGGCCATGTGGTCTGCGGATCTCATCCTGCGGGACCTGCGGGAGATGCGTGCCGAAGCCTGGCTGGACTGGCAGGTGGCCGGCGGCGGCATCTGGGGCGTCATCGACTACAATTTCAACGCCCAGACCTCCCAGATGAACAAGAAGGGTTTCGCATACGCGCAGTTCTCGCGCTTCATCCGTCCGGGTTCGATTTTCATCGGCAGCAATCATGCCGCCACGGTGGCCGCCCTGGTGCCCGCCTCCGGATCGCTGGTGCTGGTCGCGGTGAACACGGGCACGACGGCGGCGCAATACGCCTTCGACCTCTCCCGGTTCGAATCCCTGCCCCAGGCCGCCCAGGCTTATCGCACCTCGTCCACCGAGAACGTGGCCCGTCTCCCCGACCTGGCGGTTACTAGCAAGACAATCACCGTGCAGGCGCCGGCCCGATCGGTGACCACCTTGGTCCTGGAAATGGCGGTGACCACCGCCCTGGGTCCGCGAACGGGGCCCGGCGGAAGCGTGGAGTCCGCGCTGTTCCGGGGCCCGGTCGGCAGGACGGGATCGATGCTGGGATTCGGGGAGCCGGGTACGGCGCCCCGTGACGCGCGGGGGCGCAGGCTACCCTGAACCGCGATCAAACCGCGGGATAGGCTTCCGTCTTCTTGCCGTAATTGTCCGCCAGCATGTCGAAAAGCGGATCGTATTCGGCGAGGAAATTGCCCTTCAAATCCCAGTAGGTCTTAACGGGGCGCATCGGCTCGCTCTCGGCTCCGCCGCCCCTGATATGCTCCACCTCGATCACCTGAACCAATTTGGCCTTGATGTCGTTCCGCATGTCCTTCTCCCAAAATGCAAAAATTACTTAATCGAGGCCGATGCCCGTCGGTTTTTTTGCGATGCGGCGCGGAATGAAAGCTGCCGGGTGGCCGCTTCCGGTCAGCCGCGGAAGCGGGACTTGTCGAGGGCCTTGAGGTAGGCCGCTTCCATGGAGATCTTGCCGGTTTTGACAAAGTCCATGAGGCAATCGTCCATGGTCTGCATCCCCAGCTGGCGGTTGGTCTGCATCATGGAGTTGAGCTTGATGGTCTCGCCGGAGCGGATGATGCCTCCCAGCGCCGAGCAATGGAGCAGGATTTCATGGGCCGCCCAGCGCCGGTTGCCGTCGGCGCTCTTCACCAGCTGCTGGGACACCACGCCCCGCAGCGAATTGGCCAGGAGGCTGCGGATCTGGTTCTTCTGCCGGGCCGGGAACACGTCGATGATGCGATCGATGGTCTTGGCCGCGGAGTTGGTGTGCAGGGTGCCGAAGACCAGGACGCCCATTTCCGCCGCGGTCAGGGCCAGCTCGATGGTCTCCTTGTCGCGCATCTCGCCGACCAGCACGATGTTGACGTCGCTCTTGAGCGCGCCCTTGAGCCCGGCCATGAAGGAGGCCGTGTCCGGCCCCACCTCGCGGTGGATGATGACGCTTTTCCGGTTCCTGTGGACGAACTCCACCGGCTCCTCGATGGTGATGATCTTCTTGGAGTAGTTGGCGTTGATATAGTCGATGATCGCGGCCAAAGTGGTGGACTTGCCGCTGCCCGTGGGCCCGGTGACCAGCACCAGGCCGGAGCCGTAGTCCATGAAGTTCTTGAACACCTCCGGCGCGCCCAGTTTCTCCAGGGTGAGGATCTCGCTCGGGATGACGCGGAACACGGCTCCCAGCCCGGTGTGCTGCCGCAGGTAGTTGGCGCGGAAGCGCGCCTCGTCGCCCAGGGAATAGGCGAAGTCGGCGTCCCCGCCGGCCTCGAAGCGCTCCCAGGTCTCGCGCCCGGCGATTTCGCCCAGCATGCGGCGCAGATGCTCCTCGTCCAGGGCGGGGGATTTCTCCAGGTCCACCAGGTCCCCGTTGCGGCGGACACGCGGCTTGCGGTCCTGTTCCAGGTGGAGATCGGAGCCGCCCATGGCGGTCATCTCCCGGAACAGCGCGTCGATCTCGGCCATGTCAGCGTCCTCCCGCCGGGCCGTGCCCGCCGGCGGCCCGCACGTATTTCTCGAAGTCCTTGGGGTTCATGGCGCGGGCCTGGGCCTCGCGCGGGTCCACCAGGCCCTTCTCCACCAGCACCTTCAGGGATTCGTCCAGGATGACCATGCCCTGGGACTTTCCCGTGAGCATGGCCGTGCCGATCTGGTGGGTCTCTTCCTTGCGGATCATGTTGGCCACCGCCGAGGTGACGAGCAGGACCTCGAAGGCCGGGACCGATCCGCTTCCATCCAGCAGGGGGAGCAGCTGCTGGCAGACGACCCCGCGCAGGGATTCGGAGATCATGTTGCGCACCACGCCCTGCTCCTCGGGCGGGAAGGAGTCCACCAGGCGGAAGAGGGTGCGCGAGGCGTTGACCGTGTTCATGGTGCCGAAGACCAGGTGGCCGGTCTCGGCCGCGGACACCGCCAGGCGGATGGTCTCCAGGTCGCGCAGCTCGGCGATGACGATGATGTCCGGATCCTCGCGCAGGGCCGCGCGCAACGCCGCCTCCTGGGAGCGGGTGTCCCGGCCGATCTGCCGCTGGGTGATGCGGCATCTGGCGGGGGGATAGATCATCTCGATGGGTTCTTCCAGGGTGATGATGTGGTCGTGCCGCTCCTGGTTGACCAGGTCCACCAGGGCCGCCAGGGTGCTGGATTTTCCGCAGCCCACGGGGCCGGTGACGAGCACCATGCCCTGGGCCCACTTGGTGAGCTCGCGGCAGGACTCGGGCAGGCCGGTCTCCTCGAAGGACCTCACCTTGGCTGGCACCACGCGCACCGTGATGTCGCAGCCCCTCCGCTGCCGCAGGAAGGTGGCGCGGTAACGCCCCCAGCCTGCCAGTTCGTACACGTATTCCAGATCGCCACGGCCGTCGAACTCGGCCAACCGGGAGGGATCCAGGGCGGATTCCACCCAGCCCCGCACCGTTTCCGCGGCCAGCGGTTCGTCGTGGACGGTACGCAGCTGGCCGTAGCGGCGGATCAGCGGCGGGTTGCCGGCGGACAGGTGCAGATCCGACGCGTTCTGCTGCCGCGCGAACGCCAGCAGCTCCTGCCAGGTGCTGCCGGGGCCTACGGAGGCGGGTGCGGATGCCGGCCCCCGAGCGGCGGTCTCCCGTGCGGGATTACGGTCCTGCGCGACGGGCGGCTGGGGGTCCTGGGCCGCCGCAGGCGCCGGAGTGGGCGTCCAGGAAGGATCCGGCGATGCGGAACGCTCCTTGGCGCCGGGTTCGACACGCGCGGGCTTGGCCGCCGGAGCGGCAGGGGCGGCCGGGGCGGGGGTATCTTCGGCGGTACTGGCCTTGGTTTCCATGAAGGCCAGGAGGCCGCGGTAGGTGTCCTGCGACAGGATGCCCAGCTCCACGAGCAGGGCGCCGATATCCTTGTCGGGAGTTATCCGCGGCCAGCATTCCAGGATCTGCTCGCGGGTGGCGAGCTGGTGGGAATAGAGGAGCTGTGCGGCGAGCTGGTTGTCCATCATGGGTCGCGAAGCCTTTCCAGTGTACCGCCTGGCGGCTTTTGCGTCGATTTCGGTGTCTGTGGAAGCGGGAAGATTTTACCCTTCCCGGTCGCCCGGCGGGGGCATTGGCGGTATACTAGAACCGGCGCATGGAGGCCCGGGTAAGACCCGGGTAAACCCAGGCGCCGCGGCCACTTGGCCCACCCATCCCGGGTTTGTCTGCTCCGCGGCGTGTTCCAGCGGGACCGGGACGGCTGGGCCGGTCCGGCCGGCGTGTCGATGGGGTCCCTATGGACTCCGGGACGCCAGCCGGGCCATCACCCCGATTTCCATGAGGGCTTCTGGCATGATTCGTATTGCATCCCCATTTTTGCGTATTCTACCCTTCGGTCCGGCCGCTACGGGCCGCAATTTCCTGCTGGTGGCGGCCGTCCTGGGCCTTTCCTCCGCCCTCAGGGCGGCGGAATGCGACAACTGGAAGACCAAGCATCCGGAGTGGATTTTCTGCGACGATTTCGAATCCTCCGGGGCCATGGTGGCCACGGGGCGCTATTTCGAATATGACGACAACAAAGGGGACTTCAAGCCTATGGCCTCCGTCGGCTTGCAGGGCTCGCGCGGCATGCGCACTCTCTGGCAGGCCGGCGAGGTGGAGGCCGGGAACCTGAAGCTCGCCTTCGGCCGCAATCCCAGCTCCTACATGGTCAAGGGCAATCGGGACCAGGAGGACTTCCGCGAGGTGTATTACCGCATGTACGTGCGTTCCCAGGCGGGCTGGGTGGGGGACCCCTATAAACTGTCCCGGGCCACCGTCATCGCGAAGTCTGACTGGTCCCAGGCCATGATCGCGCATATCTGGGGCGATCAGGCCGAACGGCTCAAGGTGGATCCCGCCAAATGCGTCGATGGCTCCGGCAAGGTGACCTGCTCCGGCTACAACGACTTCGGGCATCTCCAGTGGATTGGCGCGAAGTCCGGAGTCACCAAGCCCTTCACCGGCGAGAATGCCGGGAAATGGATGTGCGTGGAAGCCCATGTCCGGTTGAACGACGCGGGACAGGCCAACGGAGTGCATGAATTCTGGATCGACGACAAGCTGGAAGCCCGCCGGGAAGGCCTCGATTTCGTAGGCAGCTACAAGGAATACGCCCTGAACGGCGTGTTCCTGGAAAACCACTGGAATTCCGGTTCTCCGAAGGTCCAGGAGCGCTATTTCGATAATTTCGTGGTCTCGACCAAGCGGATTACCTGCGCGGACGGCGGTTCCAGCCCGACCCCGGTGCTTCCTCCCAATCCCGGCACCCTCCCCCCAACGCCCAATGACGGCGCCCTGGCTCCGCGTCCTGCGGGCTCGACCTCGTGGGTGCGCTGGTTCCGCGGCCTGAACGGGCGGCCCCATTCCCTCACCGGGCGCGCCCTGCCTGCCCAGGCCGGGGAAGGATCCTCGGCGGAAACCGGCACGGAGGGCGGTTCCAAGTAGGCCGGTTTAGGGCTTTTGCCGGGCCCTCGAAAATCCTTTTTTTAATGCATGTCCACTACTGTTGTCATCGCCTGGAGCGTAGCGAAATTCGCGCTGCTGGTCGCCCTGATGGTCGAAACCATCAGGGAGTTCAGCCGCATGGAACATCACACAGGGGATTATACGGGATCCG
>CBILQL010000280.1:0-6701 GCA_966238865.1 uncultured bacterium | reverse complement strand
GTCCAGAATACCGAGCCCCAGAGGAGATTGTTGCCCGACTGGTTCAGGTACAGGAATTCCGTGGTGCCGAGCTTGAGGGAGGTGACGCGTCCTCCCGGCGCCGGATCGGCGACCAGGCGGGGCCCGTCGTCGGGCAGGGCGAACACATAGGTGGACCCGCTGAGCTGGGGGGCGACGGGGGCGGACAGGGCCGGGGCAGCGGTCCCCAGGGCGGATGCCGCCAGCGCGAGCGCGACAGCGGGGAGACGGAGGGATGGAGTTGGAGGGGGGTAGAGCATGCCCAATATTAATCCCGATGAGAATTCGCTTGGGGTCGTAATATGGTTTTTTTACGCCCAATTCGGAAACAATTGTCTAAGGTAGCTACCGTGGCTACTTTTACCAAACGATGAAAGCGGTCGGCATCAAGAATCTCAAGAACAACCTGAGCAAGTACCTCGACATGGTGCGTGAAGGGGAAGTCATCTACGTCACGGATCGTGAAGACATCATTGCCGAGATCCACAAGCCGATCAGCGCGCCTACCCGCATGCTGTCCCGCTGGGAGGCGTTCCTCAACGAAGAGGAACGCAAAGGGACCCTCATCCGCGCGCGGCGGGAGGACTTCGACATGCGGGAGGCCATGAAAAAGCTTTCGCCGATTCCCGGAAAGGTGGATTTGCAGGCGCTGATGGATGATATCCGGGAAGACAGGTTTTGATGCAGGTCGCCTATTTCGATTCCAGCGCCCTGCTTTCCATCCTCCTGCAGGATGCCGGGGCCGGGGTCTCCGCCGATCTCTGGAGCCGGTTCAGCCGTCGGGTTTCTTCCATCCTGCTCAACGCCGAATGCTGGAACGGCATGCGCAGGCATTTCGCGCGCATCCAGATGGAGCCGAAGTTCGCCTGGCTGGAGGAAAGGTCCGATTTCCTTTCGGCGGCCCTGGCCTCGGTGCACGTCCTGCCGGTGGATGAGCGCATCCTGGGAATCCTCAGGGAGAGGGCCGAACTTTCGGAGTGCCGGCCCATGGACGCCCTGCATCTCGCGACGGCGCTCCATTTCTCCGAGGGAAGCGATGCGGGCCTCGTCGCGGTGAGCCTGGACGAGCAGATGCGCCAGACCGCCAGGAAGCTGAAGCTGGAAATCCTGCCGGCTTAGCATCCGTCACTCTCCGTGGAAAGCTCAAAAACTCTATTCCGGGAAAAAGCCGGTTTTACCTCTTTGACATCTCCATATTTCATATGTGCAGGCCTGGATAATATCGCGAACTTGATCAAGGAATTGGATGGACAAATCCGATACCGGCTGCTTGCGGAGCTTTGCCGGTTCACACGGGAGACTCCCGTGCTCCAGCGGTTGGGTTGGATGCTGAATCGATTCGGACGATCCGAGCAGTCCGATTTGGTCCTTGAGGAACTAAAGAACAGGCGGGTAGGGACGGTACCCCTTGAGATTGGCAATAGCGGAGATGCGCCGGTCGATCCGGTGTTCAAGGTGCGCTTAAACCATATTCCGGAGCCGGACGTATGATTGGCCAGGATTCAGTTTTGGCATGGCGAAGCATGGCGCCATGGCGGGATTTGGCTTTGGTGGAACAAGACCTTGTCCTTTCCCGGGCCTTGGTGGAACTGTTCAATCGCCCACTGGTGAGGGAGACCTGCACTTTGCGCGGCGGCACGGCCTTGAACAAGCTCATCCTGACTCCGCCCTCCCGCTATTGGGAAGATATCGACTTGGTGCAGGAAAAAGCGGGACCTATCGGCAACCTGCTGGACGAGGCGAGAGGGTGCCTGGATCCATGGCTGGGTCGGGGCGCCCAAGCTCATGTTGTTCTCGGTAAACAACCCATGGTTTCAGGGGCATACTGAAGTTGCCACGGTACAACTACCCGACCTCATGGCAACCAAGCTGCGGGCGCTCTATCAACGCCGCAAGGGGCGTGACCTCTTCGACCTGCTTCAGAAAACATGGAAGTGAAGCTAGGCCGCGATATGTTCGCCGCGGATGTACCGCCGTTGCTGGTATCGGGAGACTTTGACGCCCAACGGGGGTGGGCCGGCCTTGCCCCTCGCTTGCAAGCCGCCTGGGGAAATTTCCTCGCCCGATTCGCCCGCTATCGCGGGCTCATCGCTCCCGCCTATCCGGAATCAGTCCTGATACTGCAGGCGAATCAATCCTTATCCATCGACAGCACCGCCAGGAAGGCCTCCTGCGGAATCTCCACGCTGCCCACAGCCTTCATCCGCTTCTTGCCCTCCTTCTGCTTCTCGAGCAGCTTGCGCTTGCGGGAGATGTCGCCGCCGTAGCACTTGGCGGTGACGTTCTTGCGGAGGGCCTTGACCGTGGAGCGGGCGATGATGCGGCTGCCGATGGCGGCCTGGATGACCACCTCGAACATCTGCTGGGGGATGAGCTCCTTGAGCTTGTTGCACAGGGCGTTGCCCCAGGTGTAGGCCTTGTCCTTGTGGATGATGACCGAGAAGGCGTCCACGGGATCGCCGTTCAAGAGGATGTCCAGCTTCACCAGGGCGCCGGGGCGGTAGCCGATGAGCTCGTAGTCGAAGGAGGCGTAGCCCTTGGAGACGCTCTTCAGCTTGTCGAAGAAGTCGAACATGATCTCGCCCATGGGGAACTCGTACTTGAGGTCCACCTTGTCGGTGGTCAGGTACTCCATGGTCTGGTAGATGCCGCGCTTCTCCTCGGCGAGCTTCATCACGCCGCCCACGTATTCCTTGGGCAGGATGATCTGGCTCTTCACGTAGGGCTCGTGGATGTCCTCGTACTTGCCCGCGTCCGGGAGCTTGCTGGGATTCTCCACCACGAACTGGGTGCCGTCGGTCATCTGCACGTGGTACTCCACGTTGGGCACGGTGGAGATGACGGACATGTTGAATTCGCGGTCGAGCCGCTCGCGCACCACCTCCATGTGCAGGAGCCCCAGGAAGCCGACGCGGTAGCCGAAGCCGAGGGCCAGGGAGGTCTCGGGGGCCCAGGACAGGGCGGAGTCGTTGAGGGCCAGCTTCTCCAGGGCGTCGCGCAGATCCTCGAAGTCCTCGGCGTCCACGGGATAGATGCCCGCGAACACCATGGGGATGATATCCTTGTAGCCCTTCAGGGCCTCGGAGGCGGGGCTCCGGCGATCGATGATGGTGTCGCCGATCTTGGTGTCCTTGACGTTCTTGATGTTGGCGATGACGTATCCCACCTCGCCCGCGGCCAGGGAGGTCGCGGGTTCGCGGGTCATGGTCAGGATGCCGAGCTCGACGATGTCGTAATCCTTCCCGGTCGCCATCAGGTGGATGGGAGCCTTCTGCTCCAGCACGCCGTCGAAGACGCGCACGAAGGCCAGGGCGCCGCGGTAGGAATCGAACTTGGAATCGAAGATCAGGGCCCGGGCCGGCTTGGAGCGGTCGGCCTTGGGCGGCGGGATCTCCTCGATGACCCGGTCCAGCAGCTCCCGGATGCCGATGCCTTCCTTGGCGGAGACGCGCAGGATGCGATCGGGCTCGTAGCCGAGGAGGTCGCCGACGCCTTCGGCGATGTCGTCGGGGTGGGCGGAGGGCAGGTCGATCTTGTTGAGGATGGGAACCAGGGTGAGGTTCGCGTCCAGGGCCAGGTACAGGTTGCTCAGGGTCTGCGCCTGCACGCCCTGGGTGGCGTCGACCAGCAGGATGGCCCCTTCGCAGGCCGCCAGGGAACGGCTCACTTCATAGGTGAAGTCCACGTGCCCGGGAGTGTCGATGAGGTTGAGATAATAGGTTTCGCCCTTGTATGCGTACTGCATCCGGATGGCATGGGACTTGATCGTGATCCCGCGCTCCCGCTCCAGATCCATGTCGTCCAGGACCTGGGCCTGCATTTCCTGCTTGTTGACGGTTTTCGTCACCTCCAGCATGCGGTCGGCCAAGGTGCTCTTCCCATGGTCGATATGGGCAACGATACAGAAATTGCGGATCCTGGACGGGTCTGGGCGCATGGGGTTTTTTCCGGTAGAAAGAGGGACAAAGGTATCAAAATCCGGGGTCCGCGTCACAATTCCCAACGGGAAGGGGATGGGGGGTGGGCCGCCTCCTGGCCGGATACCTTGGATTTCTGGTCGGGAGAAGGGTTTGAGACCCTTGTTTTACCTGCATTTCAGGGTTTTTTACGGGAAGAATTACTAGTTTGTTAGCCGTTCACAAGTCTCCTTTTTCAATCGGGTTTATCAATGATCAAGATCATTTCCGGACGGTCGTTTCTGTCCTTCGTTCTGCTCTTCGGAACCCTGGCTTCGGCGCAGGTCGTCGGCCGTCAATACAAGCGGGATTACAGCCAAACCAAGCAGATTTTCGCCGAAATCCAGACCCATGAAGGGACGATCAAGCTGGAGCTGTACTTCAAGAAGTCCCCGAATACCGTGGCCAACTTCATCCATCTGGCGGATTCGGGCTTCTACAAGGGGCTGATTTTCCATCGCATCATCGATGGCTTCATGGCCCAGGCCGGGGATCCCAACGGCGACGGCACCGGCGGACCGGGCTGGAAAATCGACGAAGAGCCGAACGACCTCAAGCATGAGGCCGGATCCCTGGCCATGGCCAATGCCGGGCCCAATACCGGCGGTTCCCAGTTCTTCATCTGCCATATGCCCCAGCCCCATCTCGACGGACGGCACACCATTTTCGGCAAGGTGGTTTCCGGGTTCGACGTGGTGACCCGCCTAGAACGCGGCGATCCCATCCTCGATCTCAAGATCACCGAGGTCAAGTAAGCATGGCAGCGGGGTCCAAGGGGGGTAAGTCCAAGCACCCAGCCGCCAAAGCATCCAAGCCGGCCAAAGGCGCCGCCGCGCGCGCCGCCAAGCCCGTTCCCAAGGCCACTGCGAAGCCGTCGGCTAAACATCCCGTCTCCAAGAAAGAAGCCTCCAGCCCAGTGAAGTCGGCCAAGACCAAGGAAATCGCGAAGAAACCCGCGGCCAAGGCCTCGCGGGGCCATGCGGCCCCGGAGAAGAAGCCCGCCGCCAAAGTCGAGGCCAAGAAGGCCGAATCCCCGAAGAAGGCGCCCGCAAAGGCCGCCCCGCCGAAGGCTAAGAAAGAGGAGCCCAAGCCCAAGAAGCACGCCGACAAGGAAGCCGCGGCCAAGGAAATCCACGTCAAGAAGCCCTCGGGCAAGGAGGCTGCCAAGCCCCAGCCCGCCGGCGCCGCGGCCAAGGCGCCCGCGGCCAAGGCCCCGAAAGTCTCCTCCAAGGAGGCGCCTCCCACCGGGCTAGGCAAGAGCGGCGCGTCCGCGAAGAGCGGACCCCTGGGCAAGGCCCAGGCCGCGGCCGTGGCCAAGGCGGCCAAAGCCCTGGCGGCTTCCAAGCAGTCCCCGGGAGCCAAGCTGGTCGTCGCCGACGTGAAGCCGGTCCCCGTCAAGAAGCCCGTGCGCGCCTTCTTCCACGAGGTGCAGGCCGGCGCCGAGCGCATCATCAAGCGCGGCGACAAGTCCGCGACGGTGGTCGCGCCCACGGACCTCCAGGCCCGCCGCAAGGGCGGCGGCGAGGAGAGCCCCGAGGAATTGGTCGAGCGCATCGAGCGCGAGCTCGAGCATCAGCACATCTTCAAGCGCAACGTCCTGCGGCCCCAGCTGTGCACCAAGTGCGGCATCAACGTGGTGTCGGACCGGTTCACCATCGACAAGGAGCTCGGCTACTGCGACGATTGCGCCGAGATCCTCCACCTGGGCGAAACCAAGGAAGCCCGCAAGATCGACTTCCACCCCTCCCTCATGAAAAAGGGCGAGGAAGGCGGCGGCGAGGCCGGCGCCGAGGGCGAGTCGGAGGAAGAGGAAGAGGACGGCCCTCCCGGCGACGCCGCGGCGGAACCGGAATAAGTCCCGCCTCCCGTCGCCTATGCGGTCTGGCGTCCGCCGCCGCAATGTTTTAAAATAACTGAATGCGTTTTCCCTGCGCCACTGCTTTCCGGGCCCGCGCCGCGCGCCGCCTTCCCAACCACGCCGGCCCGGCCGCAGGCGCGGCCGCCGGCCTGATCGCCAACCTGGCCGTGCTTGCGGCCCTGGCCTTTCCCTCGCGGGCCGCGGCCGCGGGATGGTTCGAGGGCAAGCGGTATCCCATCGTCACCGACGCCACCTTCCCCGCCGACGACTTCATCCTCTCCCAGGCCCATTTCTGGTTCGAGATCTACTACCACGTCGCCGAGGACGAAGGGCTGCTGCACGATCCCTTCCATCCCGACCTGGTGCTCCGCAAGGTGAAGGTGCCTTCCGAGCCGGGCCGCGCCAGCTCAAAGGTCATCGACGCCGTGCTGGCCAAGCTGCGTTCGGAGCTGCGCGAGGCGGCCGCCAAGGACGAGGCCGCCCGCACGCCGGCGGAGAGGGAATTGATGTCCCGGCTGCCGTCCCATTGGGACACCACCCACGTCCAGCTCTGCGCCGAGCGCCTGCGCTTCCAGCGCGGCCTCAAGAACAAGTTCCGCGCCGGCGTGGAGCGCTCCTACCGCTACCTGCCGCTCATCGACTCCGTGTTCACGGAGCGCGGATTGCCCAACCGCCTCAAGTACCTGCCCCACGTCGAGTCCTCGTTCTATCCCCATGCCTATTCCAAGGTGGGGGCGGCCGGCATGTGGCAGTTCATGAAGTCCTCGGCCCGCCAATACAAGATGAAGGTCGGCTACCACGTGGACGAGCGCCGCGACCCCATGGCCTCCACCTCCGCCGCAGCGAGCATGCTGGCCTACAACGACTCC
>CBILQL010000279.1:0-6703 GCA_966238865.1 uncultured bacterium | reverse complement strand
GGAGAAGTTGCTTGCAATCAACCTTCAAAATCTTATTTTAGGAATCCCTCGAGTGGTGTCCGTTGCGCGGGTAAATAACGGCCCATTCATTGTGGCCAGGGAGGTGCTCAGCACCTCCCTGGCTCCTCAAGGCCGAACAAAACCGAATCCACTCTTCCACCTCTTCCACTACCCCCACCTCCACTGCATCGGTCCACAATTGCTTGATTCTTCCCGGAGATACCTCCCCATGCGGGCTACCGTCCTTCCGGCGATACTCTTCTTCTTCGTCCTGTCCCTTCCGGAGCGGATCTTCGCCTGGGGCGAGCTTGGCCACGGGCTCATCGCGGATCTCGCCCAGGACATGATGACCCCGGCGGCGCGGACCCGGGCCCTCGCCCTGCTGGGACCGCCGTCCGGGGGCGGAGCCGGAGGCGCCGGAGGAAGGCTTTCAACGGTGGCGGCCTGGGCCGACGAAATCAAGGGCCTGCGGCCCTCGACCCGGACCTGGCACTACGTGACCCTCCAGGCGGACTCTCCCGGCTACGCCTCCGCCCTGGCCGCGGGCCGTCCTCCCGACAGTCCCAACGTGGTCACCGCCCTCACTGCCTCCCTGGCCGTGCTCGCGGACGTCGGCGCCGGCCGCTATGCGCGGGAAGAGGCGCTGAAGTGGACCATCCACCTGGTCGGCGACATGCACCAGCCCCTGCACGTGGGCGAGGATCGAGATCGCGGCGGCAACCTGGCCAAGGTCAAGGTGGGACGGCGCACCCGCAACCTCCACGAGGTATGGGACCACGTGCTGCTGGAACGCCTCAATCTCCCGGCCGACAGCCTGCGCGCCCTGCTGGCGCGCTCCCTGGCCGCGGATCCGGCCTTCATCGACCGTCACGCCGGAGGTACTCCCGCGGCCTGGACGGACGAGACCCATGCCAAGACCGCCGCCTGCTACATGCTGCACGGCAGGCGCATGCGCAGGGGAATCGCCGTCTCCCTGGATCGCACCTACCTGCGCCCCAATACCCTGGCCGCCCTGGCCCAGATCAAGATCGCCGCGGTGCGCCTGGCCTGGGCGCTCAACCGGGCCCTGGATCCGGCAGCGCCCCCGCGTCCCCGCGCCCTCTCGGCGCCGCGCGGGACTGTCGCCGCGGATTCGGCGGCGTATTTCCGATCGGCGGATCCCGATCCGGAGGCGGTAGCGGAAGGGGCGCCGGAGGTGCCCGCAAAGGCGGCGCCAGGCGCGGCGTCCCCGGGTGGAAGGGGCCGGTACGCCTGGAGCGTCCATTCCAAGGTGTACCATTTCGCGGATTGCGCCGATGCGGCCCGCATCAAACCCAAGAATCTGAAGCGCGGGGACGTCCCTCCCCCGGGATTGACCCTGCATCCCGGTTGCCCGAAACGGGATTGAAAAAGATTTTACCAGCCTGGGACCCTTGAGCCTCCGGTTCGCGAAGCGGGGCGGCGATGCGGGGGTTTGGTAGATTGAGGTAGGCGCCGTTTTCGGCACGGACCAAAGATGGTCAAAGGCTTCAACCCGGTCCTATAATCATGCAGATGCGCTTCCAGATTCCGTTCCGCCCCAGGGTACCGTCCCGGTGGGTCCCGGCCATGGGGGTCCTCGTGTCCATGGGACTGCTTACCGCCTGCCTTGGGCCTGTTCTCCCCGGCCGCGAGGCCGGCGCCGCGATCAGCCTGCCGAAGGAGGAGGAGGCGCCTCCCCTCACCGTCGCCAGCAAGGCCTTCGGCATCTACCAATGGAACAAGGATTCCACCTACGAGGCGGGCCTCCAGCACGAGATCAGCACCCTCGGGACGCTTCCGAGCTATGCCATGTATTTCGTGGACAGGGACATGGGCTTCCCCAAGGACATCGTGCGCTTCAATACGATGCGGGGCATCAAGTCGGTGCTGAGCCAGGAGCTGATGGCCTATTCCAACCGGGACGACTTCCACGTCCTCGACTCCATCCTGGCGGGACGCTGGGACGGTTATTTCCGCCGCTTCGCCAGGGATGCCCGGGCCACCAAGGACGTGATCTACTACCGTTTCGGGTACGAGATGAACGGCGACTGGATGCCCTGGGGCGAGCAGCCGGAGAAGTTCGTGAAAGCCTGGCGGCGGGCCTGGAAGATCTTCAAGGAGGAGAAGGCCGGCAACGTGCGCTGGGTCTTCAGCCCCAACGTGGTCTGGGATGACCGCACGGTGCGCGCCGACATCGTGCCCTATTACCCCGGCGACAAGTACGTGGACGTGGTGGGCCTGGACGGGTACAACTTCGGGGACGGCCATTCCCGCAACCACCGCTGGCGCACCTTCGACGAGGTGTTCAAGGTCTCCCTGGACGGGATGAAGAAGCATTTCCCCAAGAAGCCCCTCTGGATCACCGAGATCGGCTGCGCGGAGGGCCCGGGCAAGGCCGCCTGGATCGCGGACTTCTTCACGCGCTTCAACGCGGATCCGGATATCCGCGTCTTCATGTGGTTCAACGAGGACAAGCAATACGCCGGCGAGCCCAACTGGCGGTTCGATTCCGACATGGACTCGCTGGAAGAGTTCCGCATGTGGGCTATCCACAACAATTCCATCTCTACTTTCTCCCTGCCTACGGTGCGGGAGAATGCTTTGAACCTTCCTTCGGGAACCTGAGGTGGGGTGGGAGGCGCTGGGGCCCGGGGCGCGTTTCGGGCGCTTCCGGGGCGAAGATGCTGCCCTCCCTCCGCTAATCGCTGCTTCGTAGTCCTCCCGCCGGGCCCGGTGGATGTCCTCAAGTCCATGCGCTCGCTTCCGCACGCCGGCAACCTGCACGTAATCCTCTGCGAGCGTCCGCTCGCGCCCCGCGCCCTGCGTCGCGCGGTCGCCTTGCGACCGACCCGGTCGCTCCGCAATGCCCCGGAAGCGCCCGTCAGGGCGGACCCCCGACGGGTGGGCGGGGCGAGGCGTCTAGGAAGGCTGGTGCGAGGGGCGGAGGAGGTCGTTCACCGTCTTGGCGGGGTTGAAGATTTCGACGGGGACTTCCACGAAGGCGGTGTTCCAGTAGGCCATGGAGCCGTTCCAGAGGCCGGGGAGCTCCAGGGCCTTGAGGGGCTTGCCGTCCTTGGACTTGGTGGAGATGAGGTAGGTGTCCGGGTCCACGTAGTCCTGGAGCTTGTAGAGTCCGCCCTTGCGGTCGCGCAGGGCGCAGACCATGTCGACGGGGTTGAAATGGGTCGCGGACTCGGCGATCTTCTTCTGCTGGGAATTGCCGGCATCCACCTGGGAGGACTCGATGATCTGTAGGCGGAGGGAGCCGTCCATGTGGCGCACCCAGAACGGGCCGCCGCCGGGCTCGCCCTGGTTCCGGACCATGGCGCAGACGCGCAGGGGGCGGTCGAGGCAGCGGAGCAGGCTGGCGCGCTTGTCCTCGAGGGCCTGGGCGTCCCGGCTGGAGGCGCGCAGGGCCTCGGGCAGGATGGTGCCCAGGCGCTGCTCGACGAAATGTGCCGTCTCCTCGATCCGGTTCGCGTCGGGGCCTTCCTGGAGGCGGGCGATGTGGGCGAAGATGCGTTCCTGGAGCCCGAGGAGATAGCCCCCCAAAGCGCGCCGCCAGTCCAGGGCCTCCTCGCGCAGGGAGCCGGCGGGAAGGATGTTGTCCACGTTGCGGATGAAGACCAGGTCGCCGCCGGTGTGGTAGAGGTTCTCCAGCAGCGCGCCGTGGCCGCCGGGCCGGAACACGAGGGAGTCGTCGCCGTTGCGGAAGGGCCGGTTGTCCGCGTCCACGGCCAGGGTGTTGGTCGAGGGCTTCTGCAGGGAGAGCTCGATTTCCAGCCGGTTGCCGCTCCGTTCCAGGGCGGACCGCGCGCGGTCGAGCAGGGACTGGGCCAGCCTCTCGTGGTCCGGCGACACCGTGAGATGGAAGCGCACCAGGCCGTCGCGGTCGCGCAGCAGATCGACGGCCTCGGCGAGATGCTCCTCCAGGGCGGTGCGCGGACCCGCGGGACCGCGGTGGAACGGGAGGACGGCCTTGGGCTTGTCGGCGTATGCGAGGCCCTCGGGGAGCAGCAGGGCCCGGAGCACGGGCCGGTAGTCCCGGGCGCGGATCAGGGCGTCCAGGTCCCGGCCCTGGTCCGCGAGGACGCGCGCCAGGTCGTCGCGGAAGGCGAAGGCGTTCAGGCCGTTCCACCATTCGATGACTTCGCGGGCGTCGGAATTGCCCTTCTCCGCCTCCTTGGCGAGGGCGGCGAAGGGCGCGGCCTCGGGACGGCCGAGGACGGCGCCCACCCCCTTCACCGGGGGGGGGGGGGCCCCGGGGGGGGGGTCCCCCTCCCCCCCGGGCCGGGCCCCCGCGGCCGGGGACCAGGCGGCCGACAGGGCGGCGCGTTCGGCCGGGGACAGCCTGGCGATGCCGTCGTTGACGGTGCAGGCCCTTTCCAGGCGGGTGTAGGCGGGGGGCATGCGGAACAGCTCAAGCTGGGCCAGCACCCGTTCCTCCGGGATGCCGGCGACCCGGAGGCTTTCGCGATCCCGGGCGGAGAAGATCGGCGCCTCGGGGCGCGCCGCGGAGCTCAAGGATTTCCCCATATCCGTCCGAGGCTGTCCTTGGCGTCCGCCACGGATCCGACGCGGGCGAGGATGCGGGAGACCTTCTTCTCGAGGCGCGCGTCGCGCCAGCTCTCCAGGAAGGCGCCGGCGAAGCCGGCGGAAAGGCGGCCCAGGACGCGGTGGCCCCGCAGGAAAGCGAAAGCCAATGTCCCCAGGGACAGGAACGCCCCCGCCTTCACCCATGCCTGCCCCGATCCTGCCATCCTCGCGCGCCTTTCGTGGCGGAACGGAAGGACTCCGGTCCGCGCCCTGTCCGGCCGCACGGTTCAACGGGCCGGATTCTTAAGATAATTTTCCCCGAGGCCGCGGGGAGGTCTTCCCGGTCTGATTCCCGGGAGGACGGGGCGCCGGGAATCGGCGGTTCAAGCCGCGGCGCCCGCCGGGGGCTTTCCGCCCGGCGGCAGCGCGGCGATATTGCGGTGGTTGATCTTCCTCCGGCGCTTGGGCGTCGGCGGCTTCGGCCGGGGTCGCGTCCAATCCATGGGTTCAGGATCGCCGTCCGGGGAAATTCCGCCCGGGGTCTCCCACGGCGGATTCTCGCCGGGCTCCCCCGGGAGCGTATCTTCCGGCGACGGGCAGCGGGCCTCCTGCAGGGACATGGCCCGGTTATGGGTGCGGAAGCCGCGGCCGTACTCGAGCAGGCGGCGTTCCACGAAGCGCTGCCGGTGGGCCGGCCCCGCGAACCAGCGCTGCAGGAAGTTGATGCCGCGGTCGGCCTGGAACAGGCTGTCCAGGCCGCTGATGGTATAGTCCCGGGCGGGAGGCAGGGGATAGACCGACGCCAGCCGAGCCGCCGCCAGGCGGAAGCTGTCCAGGGATCCGCAGCGCCGGTCGGCCAGGAGGGCTTCGGACAGCAGCTCGAGGGCGTCCAGGTTGTGCGGGTAGGTGGCGAGCACCAGCCCGGCCTGATCGGCGGCCCTCCCGGGATCCCCCGTGGTCTGGTACACTTCGCCGAGGACCTGGGCGCTCCGCCGCCAATCGGGCGCCATCGCCTGGATGTAGGCCACCCGCTGCTCGGCTTCCTCCCGGCGCTGGAAGAAGGCGAGCACGCGGGCGTAGCTGTAATTCGCCTCCTCGTTGCGCGGGTCCCAGGCCAGGGACTCGGCCAGGCGATCGGTGGAGGCGCGCGGATTGAGCTCGGCCAGGATCTGGGCCTCGCGCAGCAGGCGCTCCCCCTGGAATTCCCTGGCGCGCTGCAGGAGATGCCAGCTCACGAGGCAGGCCAGCGCCGAGGCCGCGACGGCCCCGGCGATCCGGTCGCGGCGGACCGCGTTCCCGGGCAGGCGGTAGGGCATGAGCCAGCGCGGGAAGGCCTGTGCGGCGAAGGACCAGCCGTAGCCGATGAGGGCCCAGTAGGCCACGTTCAGGGGCGCGGTGTCCAGCGCCGAGGTGTGCAGGCCGATCAGGGAGAGGGCCGCCAGGGCGAAGAACCCGTACTTGGCCTGGAAGGACCCGTCCCGGAAATACACGGCGGCCATGCCCGCGAGGGCGATGCCGAGGAGGAAGATCTCCAGCGCGCAGCCGATGGCGCCGCCTTCGGCCAGCGCCTCGAGGAAGTGGCTGCCGGCATGCCGGAGCACGGGGAATTCGAGGCCCGGGTCCGTCCGGCCGGCCAGGTGCGCGGTCGAAGCCCAGCGGAAGGTCCCCACACCCTCGCCGAACAGGGGCGATTCGCCGGCCGCCCCCAGGGCGGCGCTCCAGGCGACGCGTTCCGTCCCCGGCCCGGCGGGCGCCAGGGACTCGGCGGTGCGCTGCAGCTGCTGCTCCGGCAGGTTGATCCAGGCCAGCCCCAGACACAGGGTGGCGCCGGCCACCCAGGCGATCCGCTCGGCGCCGGGCTCCTTGCCGTCCAGGCGGATGGCGAGGAAGATGAGCGGCAGGAAGCAGGCCAGGAACGCGCCCTGGGCGACGCGGGAATCGCAGAGCACGAGGGCCAGCAGCACGGCGAAGCAGGACGTGTACAGGAGGGCCGGGACCGGCTTCCGGATCCCGTCCCTCTCCATGCGGTGGAAATGCAGCAGGGCCCCCAGGACGAGGACTCCGCCGGTGACATGCTTGTTCAGGAAGAAGGACGTGACGGCATGGCCCGCGGGCGGCTCGCCCCCCAGGTGGCCGAGGGTGACGAGGTCCATCGCCGATCGCGCCA
>CBILQL010000278.1:0-6721 GCA_966238865.1 uncultured bacterium | reverse complement strand
GCACCTCCAGGATGGGCCGGGAGGCTTTGAGGGCTTCGATGGCGGCCTTGTCCATGCTGCCTAGAATGTAAAAATCGCCCCGTCGCCCGCCTCCCGCGAGGCCCCGAGGCTGCCGCGGTTGCCGGCTCCGGGACCCGCGGGACCGCGATTGCTATCTTGGCATGCGCCATGGCGATTGACATCCAGGAGAACGTGCCTCTGGCGCCCCTCATCTCCTTCAAGGTGGGGGGACCGGCCCGCCATTTCTGCGAGCCCGCCACCACCGGGGAGTTCTCCCTGGCGCTGACCTGGGCGAAGGAGAAGGGCCTGCCGGTGTTCATCCTCGGCAAGGGCACCAACCTGGTGTTCTCGGATGCCGGCTTTCCAGGCCTCGTCGTCTACACCGGCCGATCCTTCCACCACGTGTCCTGGGACGGCCCGCGGGTCACCGCCCAGGCGGGCGCCCTGTTGCACACGGTGGTGACCCAGAGCGTCAACCGCGGCTTCGCCGGCATCCAGAACCTGGCCGGCATTCCCGGCACGGTGGGCGGCGGCGTGTACATCAACGCCGGCGCGTTCGGGCAGGAGCTCAAGGAGACGATTCTCACGGTGACGTCCACGACCCGGGACGGGATGCTCGTCACCCGGGCGAACGCGGACTGCGGTTTCGCCTACCGGCATTCCAGCTTCTTCCATCTCGACGAGATCATCCTGGAGGCCACCCTCGAGCTCGCGCCCGGCGACGCGGAGGCGCTCAAGGCGGAGATGCGCGAGACCCTGCGCAAGCGCAAGGACAAGCAGCCGCTGCACCTGCCCAACGCCGGGTCCATGTTCAAGCGGCCGCCCGGGCAGTTCGCCGGCGCGCTCATCGAGGCTGCCGGCCTCAAGGGCTTCCAGATGGGGGGCGCGCGCATCTCGGAGAAGCACGCCAACTTCACCGTGAACGCGGGAGGGGCCACCGCCCAGGACATCTTCGATCTCACCGAGGAGGTCATCGCCCGGGTCAAGGCCCACAGCGGCACCACCCTGGAGCGGGAGGTGCTCTTCATCGGGGAGTTCCTGCCGTGGCCGCGCTGACGCGCGCGCCGGGGGCGGTCCGCGGAGCTCGCCCGGGGGCGGCGTGCCCCAGGTAACCGTCATCATACCCACCCACGACCGGGCGGCGGTGCTGCCCCGGGCCGTGGAATCGGCGCTGCGCCAGGAGGGCGCGGACCTGGAGGTAATCGTCGCCGACGACGGGTCCGCCGACGGCACCGCGGAGGTCCTCGCGCGCTATGCCGGCGACCCGCGGGTGCGGGTGCTGCGCCTGCCCCACGGCGGAGTGGGCGCGGCACGCAACGCCGCTGCCGCGGAGAGCCGGTCGCCGCTGCTGGCCTTCCTGGATTCGGACGACGAATGGCTGCCGGGCAAGCTGGCGGCGCAGCTGCGCCTTCTCGAGACGACGGGGCTCGCCGTGTGCCAGACCGGGGAGATCTGGATCCGCAACGGCGTCCGGGTCAATCCTCCCAGGCATTACGTCAAGCGGGGCGGCGACCTGTTCGCCGACTCCCTCCGCTGGTGCATGATAACCCCCTCCTCGGTGCTCATGGACCGCGCCGTCTACGAGGCCCATGGCGGCTTCAACCCGGAATTCCCGGCCTGCGAGGACTACGCCCTGTGGCTGCACGTCACCAACCGCCACGCGGTGGGCCTGGTCCCCGAGCCCCTCATGGTGCGCCACGGCGGCCATGCCGATCAGCTCTCCACCCGCTACCCCGCGCAGGATCGCTTCCGCATCCGCGCCCTCGTCCTCCTGCTCGAGGCCGACGACCTGTCCCCGGAGCGCCGCCTCCTGGCCGTCGCCGCCCTGGCGGAGAAGATCCGCGTCTATCGGCCGGGCTGCGTCAAGCGGGGCCGCCACGATGAGGTGGCCTGGTGCGACGCCCTCTGCCGGACCTACGGGATTGCCAACGCACCCTGATTTTATTCTTTTCCGTTCCCTTTCCTTAACGGAGGCACGCGCCTGAAGCGCTACTGGATGCTCATGGGGGCCATGGTGGCCGTCTTCCTCGCCCTGTTCGGCCTGGTCGAGGCCATGGGCGTCGATTTCCTCCAGGACCCGTCCGATTGGATGCAAAGCCGCGGCAAGGCTGCGGCCGCGGCGGCGGGCGTGGGCCTGCTCATCGCGGACGTGTTCATTCCCGTCCCGGCCAGCATCGTGATGCTCGCCCACGGCAAGCTCTTCGGAATCGCGATGGGTTCGGCGCTGTCCCTGCTGGGCAGCGTGGGCGCCGCGGCCCTGGGTTTCGCGTTGGGGCGCCGGGGCGGCCCCCTGCTGGCACGCCTGGTGACGCCGGCGGAGAAGGCGCGCGCCGACGACATGCTGCGCGAATACGGCGCCCTGGCTGTGCTGGTCAGCAGGCCGGTCCCGCTGCTGGCGGAGACCCTGTCCATCCTGGCGGGGGCCTCGCCCATGGGATGGGGCCGCATGCTGGTCGCGACGGTGGCCGGCAACCTGCCGGCCTGCCTGCTGTATGCCCTGGCGGGCGCCACCGCGCGCGACTTCGTGAGCGGATCGCTGATGATGGGGCTGGTCCTGGCGCTGGCCGGGCTGTTCTGGTGGGCCGGCCGCACCGGCGGCCGCAATCGCCGGGGCGATCGGAGCGGCCGCCCCGGCGATCGAAATCGCCGCCCCGGTGATCGGAGCCGCGTCTCCGGCGACCGGAGCGGCGGGAATTGAGGAACTACGGAGAGGAGATCGGGAGGACATCATGGGAATCGTGAGCATCAAGGAAACTGTATTCGACGATCTGGCGGCGGTGGAAATCTCCACGTCCAAGGCGCGCCTGGTGGCCCTCACGGGCATGGGGCCGCGCATCGCCTCCTTCGGGACGCGGAAGGGCCGCAACCTCCTGTTCTGGGACTACGCCCGCAAGTACATCCGCGGGTATGGGCCACCCGCCCCCTGGGCGACGAGTCCGAAGAAACCTACGCCGACGACAACGAACCGTGCCGCGTGCGCGAGCTCAAGGACGGCGTGGACATCCAGGGCGCCGGCCATCCGGTGTTCCGCATCCGCAAGTCCATCGTCATCAAGGCGCTGTCCGACGACACCTTCCAGGTCGAGAACCGCATCACCAACGAATCGGAGATGGTCTGGTCGGGAGGCGTCTGGGGGCTCACCTGCACCCTGCCCAAGTCCGACACCACCTACGGCGTCCCCCTGGGCCGCGAGGGGGACTGGGACATCTTTCCCATCGTCATTCCGAAGCGCTGGGGCGGCAGCAACAGCAGCCTGGTCAACGATCCCGCGCTGCGCTACACCGAGGACTGCATGGTGCTCAAGCCCCGGGGCCGCATCAGCAAGCGCATGGTGCACGCCCCCCAGGGGGTGATAGGGATGACCGACCCGTCGGAGAAGGTCTCCTTCATCAAGCACTCGCCGTACCAGCAGGGCGCGAACTATCCCTGGAACTGCAATATCGCCTATTATGTCGGCAAGAAGAACTTCATGGTGGAGATGGAGACCATGGGCCCGGACCAGGGCGTGCTGCCGGGCGGCACCATCTCGTCCAAGGAGATCTGGATGCTGCGAAAGCCGGTGAGCTGGGCCAAGCTGAAGGGACCGCTCCAGTTGTAAACTGGCCTGCTTGATTGTTGTGGGGGCCGGCCAAGGCCCCCTGCCGGCCCCGCCGGCCCGGGGTTTGCATGGGGTAGGCTCCCATGATTCTGAACTGCCCCGAACCCCGATGCCTCTCCACGAATATCCGTAAATTCGGCACCTTCCGCCGCTCCTCAGATGCAAAAGTGGTGAAGCGCTTCACCTGTTTGCACTGCGAACTCACACCTGCGCGATGCTGCGGGCCAACATCAACCGGCTGTTCCTGCGGACCTGGTGCACGACCAAGAGGAAGGAGGGCCTGGAGCGGCACCTGGCCGTGTACATGGACTTCCACAACCGGGTGCTGCTGCAACAGCGGACTAGGCCAGTTCAAGCCCCGTGGGACTTGGCCCCTTCAGAGACCCGGACCACCTGGAAGCCGATCAGGCCGGGCGGCAGGGCCTCCGTGCGGCGGTCCAGCTTGACGGCCACCCAGTTCCCGCCCCGCCGTTCCACCTCCGTATACACCGATCGGAAGGGGCCGCTGCCTCCGTCCCCGCCGTAGCCGAAGCGGCACCCGTCCCATGCGGATTCCGGCACCCCCTTGGCGCGCAGGTACTCCTCGCCGAGCCGGGCCACCTCCGCGGGCTGGGTATGATCGCAGGCTCCCTTTCCGTCCTTGGCTTCCATCTCCGTAAAATATAATCGGCCGGAACCATATGACCCGGCCGGAACGCGATCGACGGGCACCTCCGCTCTTCCCTCCTCCGCCTGCGGAGTTGTATATTCAAAGGGTATGCCCTCGCGGGATCCGGGCCAGCCTATCCCCGTCGAACAGACGGGGACCGAGACTCCGACCCCATCCGTTGCGCGGGTGGACGCTGAATCGGGAATTTCCGGCAACGGAAAGGCCCCCCTGCACAAGCCGCTCTGGTACCAGGAAGCGGTCATCTACCAGGCCCACGTCAAGAGCTTCTACGATTCCAACGGCGACGGCATCGGCGACTTCGTGGGGCTCACCCAGAAGCTCGAGTACCTGGCCGACCTCGGGATCACGGCCCTGTGGATCCTGCCCTTCTACCCCTCGCCGCTCAAGGACGACGGCTACGACATCGCCGACTATTGCTCCGTGAACCCGGCCTACGGGACCCTGGACGATTTCCGCCGCTTCCTGGACGAGGCCCACCGCTACGGCATCAAGGTCATCACCGAGCTCGTCATCAACCACACATCCGATCAGCATCCCTGGTTCCAGCGCTCGCGCCGGGCCGCGCCGGGATCGCCGGAGCGCGACTTCTACGTGTGGAGCGACACCACCGATCGCTACCGCGAGGCGCGCATCATCTTCAAGGACTTCGAGGTCTCCAACTGGACCTGGGATCCCGTGGCCAAGGCCTATTTCTGGCACCGCTTCTATTCCCACCAGCCGGATCTCAACTTCGAGAACCCGCAGGTGCGGCAGACCGTGCTCGACATCCTGGATTTCTGGATGGGGATGGGCGTGGACGGGCTGCGCCTGGACGCGGTGCCCTACCTCTACGAGGCCGACGGCACCAACTGCGAGAACCTGCCCGCCACCCACGCCTACCTCAAGTCGCTCAGCGCGCACCTCATGTCGCGCTACGGCGAGGAACGCATGCTCCTGGCCGAGGCCAACCAGTGGCCCGAGGACGCGGTGGCGTACTTCGGGCGCGGGGACGAATGCCACATGGCCTTCCATTTCCCCGTCATGCCCCGCATGTTCATGGCCCTGCGAATGGAGGAGCGCTTCCCCATCGTGGACATCCTGGAGCAGACCCCTCCCATCCCCGGCAACTGCCAGTGGGCCCTGTTCCTGCGCAACCACGACGAGCTCACCCTGGAGATGGTCACGGACGAGGAGCGCGACTACATGTACCGCGTCTATGCGCGGGACAAGCAGGCGCGCATCAACCTGGGGATCCGCCGCCGCCTCGCGCCCCTGGTCGACAACGACCGCCGCAAGGTGGAGCTGCTGCACATCCTGCTCTTCTCCCTGCCGGGCACGCCGGTCATCTATTACGGCGACGAGATCGGCATGGGGGACAACATCTTCCTCGGGGACCGGAACGGCGTGCGCACGCCCATGCAGTGGAGCCCGGACCGCAACGCGGGATTCTCGTCGGCCAACCCGCAGCGGCTGTACCTGCCGGTGATCATGGACCCGGAGTACCACTACGAGAGCCTCAACGTCGAGAACCAGGACGGGAACCTGTCCTCGCTGCTCTGGTGGATGCGGCGGCGCATCGCCCTGCGCGACCGCTTCCCGGTGTTCGGCCACGGGAGCATCGAGTTCCTGCACCCCGAGAACCCGAAGATCCTCTGCTTCCTCCGGCGCCAGGGCGATCAGGTGATGCTGGTGGCCGCCAACCTCTCCATGTCGGCCCAGGTGACCTCGCTCGACCTCTCGGCCTTCGCGGGATACACCGCCGAGGAGATCTCCAGCCTGTCCAAGTTCCCGCCCGTGACCGCGGCGCCCTATCCGCTGATGCTGGGCCCCTACGGCTACTACTGGCTGCAGCTCAAGCCGGCCCTGGAGCCGGCCTACAGCCCCGAGCCGGAGGAGGCCCCCTGGCTGGCACACGACAGCCTGCGCGCCCTGCTCCAGGGCCTCGGCAAGGAGGCGCTGGAGCGCGTGGCCCTGCCCGCCTTCCTGCCCCGCTGCCGCTGGTTCGGCGGCAAGATGCGCGCCATCCTGCACGTGGACGTGCTGGACCGGATGCTGCCCCAGGACGGCGGCGACTGGGCCATGCTCATCCTGCGGGTGGAATACCTGGAAGGCCCTGCGGAGCTCTACCTGCTGCCCCTGGGATGGTCGGAAGGCGAGAAGGCCGAGGAGGTCCGCGGAAAGGCGCCCGGATCGGTGATCGCCCTGGCGGGAAGCAAGGGGGCAATCATTTACGAAGCCGTCCACGATCCTGCCTTCCGCTCCGCCCTCCTGCGCCTGGTCGAGACGGGCTGGGCCTGGCAGGGGCTGTCCGGCGTGCTGCGCGGGCAGGCCCATCCGGACGCCTTCAAGGACCAGGCCGCGGCCTCCGACGAGCCCTCCATGGTGCTCCGCGGCGAGCAGAGCAACACCTCCATCGTCTATCCCGGGCGCTTCTACCTGAAGCTGGTGCGCAAGCTCGAGGAGGGCGAGAACCC
>CBILQL010000277.1:0-6751 GCA_966238865.1 uncultured bacterium | reverse complement strand
CGGTTCGACCAGATGGTGATCAAGCCCCTGTACCAGGGGCCCAAGCGCAGCACCTGGTTCGCGGGGCGGCTGTCGGTGGAGCAGCGGGAGCGCCTCCTCCAGCGCATCCGCGCGCGGCCGCACCTGTACCTCGCCCAGGAGCGCGGCCAGCTGTCCACGGCTCCCTGCTTCCTGGGGGGGAGGATGGAGCCGCGCTCCCTGGTGGTGCGCAGCTTCCTCTGCGCCGTGGACGGGTCCTACGCCGTGATGCCCGGCGGCCTCACGCGCGTCTCCTCCCGGCCCGGCACCGCCGACGTCACCGGCCAGGACGGCGGCATCAGCAAGGACACCTGGATCCTGACCTCGGAGCCCGCCGCCTGGTCCCGGCCCATCGATCTGCACGTGCCCCCCCTGCCCGTCAACCGCCAGCAGGGCCCGCTGCCGGCGGGCGCGGCCGAGAACTTGTTCTGGCTGGGCCGCTACCAGGAGCGCTTCGAATGCCAGGCGCGGACCTGGCGCGACATCCTCATCTGGCTGCAGGATGCCCCGGAGCTGGGCATGGAAGGCGGCGCCGACTGGCCGCGCCTCATCCGGAGCTTCCAGCCGGGATTCCAGGCGGATCCGCGGGATCCCCGGAGCCTGGAAACCGCCCTGCTCGGATCCCTCCACGCCGAGCTGGCCCTGGGCTCGCCGGCCTTCAACCAGGCGGCGCTTCGGCGGGCGGCCCGGGCGGTGCGCGATCTGCTGCCCAACGACTGCTGGCTGGCGGTGCATTCCCTGCGGAGGCCCGAACTGGAGGTGCTGCCGGAAGGGGAGCCGCCGTCGGATTCCTTCGACGTGGGCACGGCCCTGCGCCATCTCGACACCCTGGTGCTCCTGCTGGGCGGGCTGGCGGGACTGGAGGGCGAAGGCATCGCCCATGGCCCCATCCGGCGCTTCCTGAACCTGGGACGCCACCTGGAGCGGGCGCAGGGCACGGCGCGCCTGCTGGGCGCGGCCCTGGGCGGGAACCTGGACCCTTCGGCGCCCCTGCTCAAGGCCCTGCTCGCCTTCCACGACAGCGCCACCACCTACCGCCACCGCTACCAGGGCGAGGTTTCCGCCGGCGCCGTCTGCGATCTCCTCGTCGCCGACGAGCTCAATCCCCGCTCCATCGCCTACCAGCTGGCGCGGCTCGCCGAGAATCTCGGGCAGGGCTCGCCGGGGGAATCCCGGCTGCTCACCGCCTGCGAAAAGACGGCCCTCAAGACCCTGGCCGCTGTGCGCAACTTGGACTCCGGCCCCGGCGGAACCCGGAGCGCGTGGGGCGCGGGAGGCGCGGGCGGCAACGAGGCCTTCGAGCACCTGATGAACGGGGTGGAGACCGGCATGTCCGAGGTGTCCGATCTGCTGTCCGGGGAGTTCTTCCAGGCCGTGCCCCTGCCGCAGGCCATGCGGGAATGGAGATAGGCCGATGCCCATCTACACCATACGCCACAGCACGCTGTACAAGTATGCCGAACCGGTGAAGCTGAGCCTCAGCCAGATGCGGCTCCAGCCCCGGGAGCTGCCGGGCCAGCGCCTGATGGCCTACGAGGTGGAGACCGCTCCCCAGGTGGTCTTCCTGGAGGAGGGCCCGGACTATTTCGGGAACCCCACCGCCATCTTCCGCATGGGGGACGCCCACGACAGGTTCGCGATCACCTCCCGGGCCCGCGTGGACGTCTCCTGGGCGGCGCGGGAGACGCCTCCGCCCACCCTTCCCTGGGAGGCGGCGGTGGAAGCCATTTCCCGCGCCGAAACCCCCGAGCTGCAGGACGCCTTGCAATTCGCGCTGGAGTCCCCGCTCGTCAAGGTGTTCCCGGACCTGCGGGACTACGCCTCCCTGTCCTTCCCGCCGGGGCGGCCGCTGGGCACGGCAGTGTACGATCTCATGCGGCGCATCCACCGCAACTTCCGGTTCCTCCCGGGTTCCACGAGCCTGACCACCACTTTGGAGATGGTGTTCCAGACCCGCTGCGGAGTCTGCCAGGATTTCACCCACATCATGCTGGGCTGCCTGCGCAGCATGAACCTGGCGGGCCGGTATGTCAGCGGATACCTGGAAACCGACGCGCCCGCGGGGCAGGAGAAGCTGCTGGGCGCCGACGCCACCCATGCCTGGGTGTCGGCGTTCATCCCCGGAACGGGCTGGCTGGACTACGATCCCACCAATCGCCTCCTGCCGGGGCCGCGGCATATCACCGTGGCCTGGGGGCGGGACTTCTCGGACGTGAGCCCCTTGCGGGGCGTGCTCTACGGCGGCGGCGATCAGGAGATGACCGTCGAAGTGGACGTGCTGCGGGAAGGCTGAGCGGGTTCCGGGAACGTCGACTATGCCGGGCGGCTGGAAAGGCGCCTATGCTCCCGGCAACTGGATATCCGCCGCCGGCGGTCGCCCCGGCGGCCTCAAATCTTGGCGAGGAATTCTTCCACGGTATTCGTGGTGTTGAGCAGGATCCGCAGGTCGAGGGAGTCGTCCTTGCCGATGAGCAGGGAGCGATGGGGCCGTCCGCCGAAGAGGGGGATGAAGTCGCCGGAGAGGACCTTTTCCAACTTCACGGAACGGCTGTCTTTGATTGGGCCTTTCATGGGGGTTCCTTTCACCCCAATATTCAAAGCAAAACGGGTGCCGATTTTCCCGAACGAATGACCTGTCCTTTCGGCCGGTCTAGGTCAGTTACCCCTTTGTTTCGCAGGATGCTCGTTGCAAGGTGAATTTCACCATATCGACGGCGTTCCGAAATCGAACGCCTATCGCGCGTCAGGGTATCATGAGACGATAGCGGGCAAACGCGCCTTTGCCGCGGATTTCCAGGAAGTAGATTCCCGGCTGGATACCGTCGTCACCCAGGTGTACCGCGTCCGAACCATCGGGAATGGGAAATTCGCGGACCTTGACTCCCTGGGCATTGTGAAGGATCGCGGTTGTGCCGTATACGGGCGCCCCGAGGCGGACACTGCGACCAGGCAAGGTGATGATTGCCGGCCAGTCCCGGTGCCTGGAACGAATTCCCGTCGGGCCGCAGCTTCCATCGTCGATGCGGGCTTCGGGATCGAATGACTGCGAACCTGGATTCGTGCAGCCGTTCTTGAAATCTCCGGCCAGCCAACGCAGGCTCTGCCAATACAGCATCGACATGGCTCCACCCGCTTGATTCTTCACCTGCAATTCGTCGGTTTCGCCACCGCGTCCGAATCCGTTGTAAAGCACCTTCCCTTTTCCCGAATCGCGCGCCCAGATATAGGTGCGATCTTCGGTATTGTCCGCATAAGGCTCCAAGGTGTTCGGATCGCCATTCCCGCTGGTGTAGAGGACCGTGAATCCGGGCAGACGCCGCACGGATTTCCCGAATCTCAACCAGTAATCATACAGTCGAACCGTGTCCGGAATGGCGGAAATCACGTGCTTGAGCTCGGGATGCCGCTTCGCGGAGGTGTCCGCGAAGATGTGGGCCCAGCCCGGTCTTCCCCAACCGGTTGATCCGACCCCTAATAGGTTACCGAGGGCTGGCCAGGAACTGTAGGAGTAGGCGGCCAAATGGATGAGCATCCAGCCTCCGCCTTCCTCCACGTAATCGATCACGGCCTTTTGGGCGGCCTGGTTCATCACGGAAAACGCCCCGCCCGCGTTGTTATTCCAGACAATGACTTGATATTGGCGAAGCAGCTCCAAGGTCAATCCGGACTCGGTGTCCAGGGTATCGAGCCTGAAGCCTTGTTCCCGGGCGAGATAGGCGAAGGCATCGTGGACTTCTTTGATTCCATAGCTGACTTTATAGTCTCCGTATTTCTTGTACATGAGCACCCGCTTGACCTTGCTTTCGGAGTCGGGAGGAGGTGTCTGCGCCGGTGCGAGCCCGGAGAATGTGAACAATGCGATCGCGGCACCGGACAGGATGAACGACCCGTTTCGACGCATGGCTACCCCCGGGCTCAGATTGTCAAAATAGGCTGCGTGACGGCATGATGGCGGCCATCCGGAACTAGTGACAGAAATCTAATGCCGGATGCCCGGCGCGTCTGCCGGAAAATACTGGAAACGGGCCGGCCTAGTGGACCTGGACGATGCTCTTGGCCTCGTCCCGGATGACGACGCGATCGTCGCACAGCACTTCGAACCTGCCCACGGTGGCGCCGTTCTGCTGGATGGGTCCGACATACAGGATCACATCGGGGTCCGGGTCCTCCTCGGAGATGATGCCCACGCCGGGAGCCGGGCCCAGGGGCACGGTGTATCGGCCGCCGTCCAGGGACGAGCCTGTCAGCTTGATGGTGGATACGCCTCCGGTCAGGACGGTGTTGAAATCCGGGTAATCCACGCGGCCATTGAACCAGGACTCGAACAAATCGTTCCGGTAATAGGAGCGGGTGAGCTCGTAGGCGGCGACATTGGCGCTGACCACTGTTAGACGCACGAATCCCGCGTTTTGCCACGGGAAATCCGGCGCCCCTCAAGTTTACATGCAAATCGTTGATCCGGCCGCAGGTATGCCGGCAGGCGATCAATGGGCCGGGGCCGGCTCGCTGGACGGGCTGGGGCTGCCCTCCTCCATCCCGTGCTCCTTGAGCTTCCGCCACAGGGTGGAACGGGAGATTCCCAGCCGGCGGGCGGCCTCGGTATGGTTGCGGTTGCACACCTCCAGGGCCTTGCGGATGTAGTTCTTCTCCAGCTCGGCCAGGGTCATCAGGGTGTCCGATTCCGCGTTCATGACGATCTCCTCCCCCTTGGGCAGGGCGTAGAGCAGGCGGGGGCCGCCCCCATCGGGCTTCACCAGGTATTCCGGCAGGTCTTCCAGGACGAGGTTCTCGCCCTCGCACAGGGCCACCGCGTGCTCGATGATGTTCTCGAGCTGGCGGATGTTGCCCGGGTAGTCGTAGTTGAGCAGCACGGCCTCGGCGGCCTTGGCGATGCCGTGGATCTCCTTCTTGTTCTGGGCCGCGTACTTCTTGACGAAGGTGCGGATGAGGCCCGGGATGGTGCTGCGGCGGTCCCGCAGGGGCGGCAGGGTGAGGTGGAAGATGCTCAGGCGGTAATAGAGGTCCTCGCGGAAGGTCCCGTTCTGGATGGCCTTGTGGAGGTCCTTGTTGGTGGCGGCGATGACGCGCCCGTCCACGTACTTGTTCTCGGTGTCGCCGACGCGGCGGATCTCCTTCTCCTGCAGGAAACGCAGCAGCTTCACCTGGGTCTGCAGGGACAGCTCGCCGATCTCGTCCAGGAACAGGGTTCCCTTGTCGGCCACCTCGAAGAGGCCCTTGCGATCGGCCACCGATCCGGTGTAGGAGCCCTTGCGGCTGCCGAACAGCTCCGATTCCACCAGGGTCTCGGGGATGGCGCCGCAGTTGACGGCCACGAAGCTCTCCTCCGACCGGTGCGACAGCCGGTGGACGATGTTGGCCATGAACTCCTTGCCGGTGCCGCTCTCCCCCGAGATGAGGATGGTGGAGTTGGTGGGGGCCACCTTGGTCACCGTGCGCAGGATCTTCTTCATGGAGGGGGAGGATCCCAGCAGGTCCTCGAGCACGCGCTCCTCCAGGTCCCGGGCGTGGCGGCGCGTGAGCCCGTGGGACAGGGCCTTCTGGGTCATGCTCTCCAGGAGCTTCACGTTCACGGGCTTGATGAGGAAGGAATGGGCCCCGCGCTGCACGGCCTCCTCGGCCTTGGGGGTGTCCCGCACCGTGGCCAGGATGAACACCTCGATGCCCGGGTTGCGCTCCCGGGCCAGGGTGAGGATGTCCAGGTTGTCGATGGTCAGGAGGTCGGTGGAGAGGAACATCACGGAGATGCCCCCCTGGGTCAGGATCTTGATGGCGTTCTGGCCGCCCGAGCTCTCCATCAGCTCGGTGTCCGGAATCGACCAGTTGTTGAAGATCTCCTTCTTCAGCTCCGGGTCGTTGTCCAGTATGAAGAGCTTCATGGCGTTCCCCGGAGGCCGCCGCGCCCGCGCCCGGCGCCCCCCGCCCTCAGGTGGTCAGGTGAAGAAGGTCTTCGCCTTCTGGAAGATGGTCTTGGGCTTCTCGGACTGGATCTTCTCCAGCTCCCTGAGCAGCTCGATTTCCCGGGAGGACAGCCCTTCCGGGGTGTGCACGTGGATCTTGACGTACTGGCTTCCGCGCTGGTGGCCGTTCAGGTCGGGCAGGCCCTTGTTCCGGAGGCGCATCAGCTTCTCGCTCTGGGTGCCGGCCGGGATCTTGAGGTCCACCTCGCCCTCCAGGGTCTGGACGCGGATGTCGCCGCCCAGGGCCACGGTGGTGAATGGCACCTCCACCTGGCAGTACAGGTCGGTGCCGCGCCGCTCGAAGAACTCGTCGCGCGCCTCCTTGATGGCCACGATGAGGTCGCCGGAGGGCCCGCCGTTGGGTCCCGCGTGGCCTTCGCCCCGCAGGGTGAGGTAGTTGCTCTCCTCCACGCCCGCGGGCACCTCGATGGTCAGGGTCACCTCGTCCAGCACGCGCCCCTGTCCCTGGCAGGAGGTGCAGCGGGTCTTGATCAGGGTGCCGGACCCCGAGCATTCGGGGCAGGCGGTCACGTTCACGATCTGGCCGAAGAAGGAGCTCTGCACCTGGCGCACCTGGCCGGCGCCGCCGCAGGTGCGGCAGGGCTCCTTGCCGGTGCCGCCCTGGCCCGAGTAGGGGGCGCAGCGGGAGCCGTTGGTGCCGGTCCAGAACTGGTTGGTGGTGTCGGCGTCGCCGATGGTCTTGTCGTTGGAGCCGCTGACGGTGAACCGGCAGGAGGTGTTGGAGCGGAACACCG
>CBILQL010000276.1:0-6778 GCA_966238865.1 uncultured bacterium | reverse complement strand
GGGTCGTCGGACCAGTGGATGAGGTCGATGCGCTCGTTGCTGAGCTCGCGCACGATGGCCTGCACGCGGTTGCCCTTCATGCCCACGCAGGCGCCCACGGGATCGATGCGATCGTCCTTGGTGGAGACCGCGATCTTGGCGCGGTAGCCCGGGTCGCGGGCCACGCCGCGGATGATGACGATGCCGTCGTAGATCTCCGGCACCTCGAGCTTGAACAGCTCCGCGAGGAAATCGGGGTGGGTGCGGGAGAGCAGGATCTGCGGCCCCTTGGTGTTGGTGGACACGTTGGCGATGAAGGCGCGGATGGTGTCGCCCTGGCGGTAGCGCTCCTTGCGGATCTGCTCCTTGAGGGGGATGATGCCCTCGGTCTTGCCCAGGTTGACGAGGATGTTGCCGCGGTCCACCTGCTGCACGCTGCCGGACACCAGGGTGCCGATGCGGTGCTGGTAGTCCTCGAAGATCTTGTCGCGCTCGGCGTCGCGCACCTTCTGCAGCAGGATCTGCTTGGCGCTCTGGATGGCGGCGCGGCCGAAGTTCTCGATGGGGATCTCCATCTCCAGGTAGTCGCCGGCGGAGGCCTCGGGATTGTATTCCTGGGCCTCGGCCACGAGCATGTACTTCTCGTCGTAGGCGGCCACCTCCTCGGGAGTCAGGGCCGGATCCACGTCGGGATAGTCGTCCACGACGCTCACCCGCAGGAAGACGTGGATGTCGCCGCTCTCCTGATCGATCTCGGCCTCGATGTTCTTCGAGATGTTGAGGTACTTCTTGGCCGCGTTGATGAGGCTCTGCTGCAGCGTGCCGACCACGACCTCCGGTCCCAGGTTCTTGGACTTGGCGATGAGGTTCAAGCTTTCAAAGATTTCCGATGCCATTCTGACTCCTAGGAAATTCGGATGTCCACCTTGGCCTGGAGGATCAGGTCCATGGGGATGGAACGTGGGGAACCGTCCGCGTCCAGCGTGACGGACGTTTCGCTGGCTTCCTCCAGCTTGCCCACCAGGAGCCGCTTGCCCTCCACGGGCTCCCGGGTCGAGATCCGCACGAAGCGGCCCAGGTTGCGGCGGAAATCCTTGAGGGTCTTGAAAGGCCGATCGAGACCGGGCGAGGACACCTCCAGAACGTAGGAGTCGTCCTCCATCACGTTCTCGGCGTCGAGCAGCACGCCCAGGTCGCGGCTGACCTTGGCGCAATCCTCGACGCTGACGCCCTCCTGCTTGCCGATATACACCCGCAGGATCCGCCGGCGGCCCGCCCGGAACAATTCGACGTCGACGAGGTCGAGGCCGTTGGCCCCGGCGATGCGCTCCGCCTTGTCCGAAATGTTCTGAATCAGGTCCAAAATGCTCCTTGCGGCGTTTTCGAGGAATAAACCAAGATAGCTTTCCCGGTGGGCTCCCACCCTGGCGAAACCTGAACTTTGAAGGGGGGAGTGGAACCCACTCAGAAGAATAAAATTAAGTAATTTTGAATCGCTTCGGCAAGTCGGCCCGATTCCGGGCCGGAAGACCGCGGCGGGCTTGCTTCAACCCAGTTCGATCCAATATACCAAGGGGCCGGTCTACATGCGCGTCATCCTGATCCTGGCGGTGGGCCTCGGCGGCCTCTGGTTCACCATCCGCCATCTCCGCCACAACCTCCAGGAGTTCAGGGCCAAGGCCAAACAGGGCCTCCAGGCTTCCGACAAGGCCGTGAACTACCCCTTGATGGTGCTGTGGTTCGGGTATTTGATCGTGTTCTTCGCGGGGCTTATCGTCAATAACCTGATTCTTCGGTAGTTACCGCCCGGGGAGGTTTTCCGTTTTCCGCTACGGAGTGAAAAACGGAAAACGAAAAACAAAAAACCGGTTTATTCCCCCCTTTTCACCCGCTCCCAGTACTTGTCCATCTCCTCCAGGGTCATCTCCTGGATTGCCCGGCCTTCCGTCCTGGCCAGGGCGTCCATCCGTCCGTAGCGGTCGAGGAATTTCCGGTTGGCCCGGCCCAGCGCCTTTTCCGGATCCAGGCGGAGATGCCGGCCCAGGTTAACGGCCGCGAACATCAAATCCCCGAACTCGGCCTCCAATCTATCCCGGGCGGCCGGGGTCCCCTCCCCGGTGGCTTCCGGGGATTCCGCTTCCTGGCGAAGCTCTTCCAACTCCTCCCGCACCTTGTCCCAGGGACCTTTCCAATCGGGCCAGTCGAAGCGCTGCTGGGCCGCCCTTTTCTGAAGCTTTTCGGCCTTGAGCACGGCCGGGAGATGCTTGGGCAGGGCGCCCAGGGGTCCTTCGCTGCCGGCGGCAACCGGATCCCCGCTTCCGGGGATGGCGCCCTCCGCTCCGGAGGCCGCCGCTCCGGCATCCGCCGCGTCGGCGGCCGCGGCCGCCTCCTTCTCCTGCCGCTTGATCTCGTCCCATTGCTTCTGCACGCCTTCGGCCGTGTCCACCTTGGAATCCCCGAACACGTGGGGATGCCGGCGCACCAGCTTGTCGCTGATGGACTCCACCACGTCGGCGAACCCGAAGCTGCCGGCCTCCTGCGCCATCTGGGCATGGAACACGACTTGCAGGAGCAGATCCCCCAGTTCCTCCTGCATGTTCCGGCGATCCTGTGCCTCCACGGCGTCGACGAATTCATAGGCCTCTTCGATGAGGCAGTTGAGGATGGAGGCGTGGGTCTGCTTGCGGTCCCAGGGACAGCCATCCGGGGCCCGCAGGCGGGCCATGATGCGCAAAAGATCCTGGATATCGCGGTGGCGGCTCATCGTCTGGGCTCCTGGAAAGGGAAAACGGCCATTCCGCGGCGTCGGGCCGGGAACTCCTTGAAAAGAAGCAAAATAGCCATTCTTTATCGACCCCCGGAACCTTGAAATACTGCCCAAAGGTGCATTATATTATAGGCCGTTATGCAGGACGGAGAAATCTTTCCCACGGAGGGATGGCTCATGCCGAATGCCTCGATCCAGGTCCCGGAAGCGAATTTCCTGCTTCCGGAAACGAACCTCCGGCTTCCGGGGGCGAACCTCCGGCCACCGGAGGCTGAGACCGATGCGGAACGGGGAGCGCTCCTGGCCCTGGCATTGTGCGAAGGCATCGGAGCGGTCTCCTTCCATCGCCTGCTGGAGGCCTTCGGATCCCCGGAGGCGGTATTCGCGGCGCCGGAGTGGGAGCTCAAGGAGGCCTATCCCCGCATCGGGGCCGGCGCGCTGATCGCTCTCCGGCGAGGTCCCGACCTGCGCCTGGTCGAACAGCAGGAAAGCGAGTGCCGGCTGCACGGCGTCCGCCTGGTCACTTTCCGCTCCCCGGATTATCCCGACCCGCTGCGGGAGCTTCCCCAGCCGCCGCCCATCCTCTATATGAAAGGGCGCTGGCAACCCTCGGACCGGCGCGCCCTGGCTGTGGTGGGCACCCGCCGGCCTTCGCCCTACGGGGAGAAGTCCGCCCGGGCCTTCGGCTTGCGCCTGGCCGAGGCCGGCTGGACCGTGGTCTCGGGGTTGGCCCGGGGCGTCGATACCCTGGCCCATGAGGCGGCCCTGCGGGGCGGTTCCCGCACCTTGGCCGTCCTCGGCTCCGGGCTCGATCGCCTCTACCCCAGGGAGAACCACGATCTGGCCCGCCGCATCGCCGGTAACGGCTGCCTGATCTCCGAATACCCCATGGGCATGGAACCCCTGCCGGAGAACTTCCCGCGCCGCAACCGGCTCATCAGCGCCTTGAGCTACGGCACCTTGGTGGTCGAGGCCGGCAATGACAGCGGCGCGCTGATCACGGCGGAATACGCCCTGGAACAGGGCCGGGAGGTATTCGCCGTGCCCGGCGCCATCATGGCGGCCGGTACCCGCGGCACCCACGGCCTCATCAAGCAGGGCGCCCACCTGGTGGACAATGTCCAGGACATCCTGGACGTGCTCCAAGGCGTCGCCCAGGCCCGGCCCCGCCGCCGCTTGGAGGAGAGCGACGACGCCATGAGCGGGGGCCCGGCGGACGCGAAACCGACATGCCCGGTCCCGACACGCCCAGACCCAGCAAGCATGGACCAGGCAAGCATAGACCCGGCGAGCATGGACGCGGCGAATGTGGATGTTGCCCCCCAGGCACAGGGCCATGCGGCCCCGGAACGGCCGCCGGCATCCCGTCCGGCCCGGGCCGCTATCCGTGCTTCCCGCCCCACGGCCGAGCTCAAGGCCAGCCAGCGTCTTATCCTCGATCTCCTGGGAGGGGAGGCCCTTTCGCTGGAAACCCTGGCGGAAAGGATGCGCGCCTTGCCGGGCAGATCCATGCTTCCCACCCATCGACTGCTGGCGGAGATCCTCCAGCTCGAGGTTCTGGGTCTCCTCCGCCGGCTGCCTGGTGCCCTGTTCCGCGCCCCCTGAGGGGCCGTCGGCATCGGTCCGGGACGTTCCCGCCATAGGGCCCCACCGCGGTGTCGGCGGAGGCTTTTCGTGCAGGCTCCTCCCTATCTATAGTAGGATGGGAAAAACGCCGGGAACCCGCCGGCGGGATTCTGTGCTACCTTTGATCCGTACCCCACATGGCCAATTCCCCCTCCGCGAAAAAGAAAGTGAAGTGGCTCCGCTACGTGCTCCTGGGCCTGAGCGGTCTCGCCGCCTACCATGTCCTCACCGGGCCCAGCGGTGCCATGAACCTCGTGAAGCTGCGCCAGGACAACGAGGAGACGCGCAGGGAGCTGGACAGCCTGGAGGCGCGCAAGCGCGCCCTGACCCTCGAGAAGGTGCGCCTCGAACGGGACAGCGCCTACCTGGAACGCGTGGCCCGCAAGGAGCTCGGCATGGCCAAGCCGGGAGAAAAAGTCTTCCGCTTCATGTCCCCCGACCCCCGCAAGGACGCCACCCCGGAGTAACCCGCCGAGGGTCCCCGCCCCGGCGGCCGCCCTTCCGCAAAAGCCTCCGGGCCCCACCACGGCTCGCTCCGCACCGCACACACCGGTCCCGAGACCCCGATAGAAAACCCCCGAGGCGTGAGCCCCAGGGAATGGAAAAAGAAAAAACCCCCGGGCCTGCACCCAGGGGTTTTGATTTGAATTTCGCCGCTCCGCCGGTTCCAGCAAGGTGGGAGCTCTGAGCCCCCGGTTAGGGGGCGAGGAGAGCCGGCGAGAAAAATGACCTTGGCGCCATGCGCCATGGGAATTTTTCCGCTTTTACTTCTTCTTTTCCTTGCACGCCACCACGAAGCCGGCCAGGATGCCGTCCATGTAGAAGCGGGAGACCGTCAGGATGCCGGTCAGCTGCTGGCCGTAGCGGGTCTCCTGCAGGGCCTCGATTTGCAGGGATTTGTCCTGCCAGGGGGCTTTCACCAGGGACTCCAGGGAATTCTCGGAGCCGTGGATCTTGGCCACGATCTTGGAGAGGGGTTTGCCGAGCATCTCGACCTGGGTGTGGCCGTACAGGGTGCGTGAGGCTTCGTTCCAGGCGATGACCTTGAGTTCGGCATCGGTGACGACGACGGCGGGGCCGCTGGCGTTCCGGTAGGCCGCGGCCGCCTTGGTGGCCCGGGCGTAGATTTCCTCGTCGAGGGCCTCGGGGGAAATCCCTATCTCCTCCACGTATCGCATGACCGCTTCCTCGGTGAGCCGGCGGGGTCCACGTCCGATGCGCTCATACGGCATCCGGCCCTGGTCCAGCCAGTTGATGACCGTCTGGGCGGAGACATGGAACAACTTTGCCACTTCCCCTGTCGTTAACATCTTGAACTCCTGATAGATCTGCGCGCCCTGTCATGCGTTTCGGGCAATCATTTCCTGCGTTCCATTATCTCGCAGTTTTGGGGAAGTTTCAACACGTTTCTTTTTTTGGAAACTTCCCTCTCCTTTGGAAGGTCCTAATTTACGGGGCTCCAGGGTGGCCGGCCGGGTCGGAAAAACGCCAATATCCATGCTTTCCCAAACCTGACTTGCACACGGTGCCGGTGCTATAATCACCGGAAACAGGCATAGTTACAAAAGTGACCGACTTGCTGGACGTACCCGTGGTGTTCCTGGGGCGAGACGCCGAATTGGCGCGTCGCCTGGCGGACACGTTCGCCGCCATCCCCTGGGATCCGGCCTACCGGATCCGGCCCGTATTCTTCCGCCACCCTCCGGAAGACTGGGCGCTCGGGCTGCCCGCCAAGGGGCGCGGCCTGGCCCTCGTCGAAATCGCCGGAGCCGGCGACGGGGCAGAGACGGCCCTCATCGCCGCCCTGCGGGAGCGCAACCCGGAGATGCAGGTGGCGCTCCTGGCCGAGGACGACGTGGACTACTTCCGCATCGCCGAGACCTTCCGCATCGGCAACGTGCTCAAGAAGGGGCGCTTCGACGGCCCCATCCTGCAGGCCCTGACCATCCGCCTGCTCACCGGCAACATCTTCGGATTCGAACCCTACTTCACGAAGGGATACACGGTGGGGCCCCTGCACCGCACCTACGCCGGGCATGTGGCGGTGGAGGAGGTGATCAAGGAGGCCTTCGAGATCTGCCGGCCCCACGTGCTCCCCGCGGAGAGCGGGAACTTCCGCATGTTCCTGCACGAGCTCCTGACCAACACCTTCGCCTACGCCATCGACGGGATCAGCCCCGAGGACCGGGACGCGAAGCTCCTGGGCCCGCGCCCGGAGGCGTTCATCAAGGAGCGCCGGGCCATCAAGGTGAGCCTCTGCGCCGACGACGAGAAGGTCGGCTTCGCGGTGATGGACTCCACCGGCTCCCTGAGCCTGCCGCGCATTCTGCAGAAGCTGAGGCGGCAGTCCAAGATCGCCGGGGAGAAGATGCCGCCGGGCATCTGGGACGAGAGCGGGCGCGGCAT
>CBILQL010000275.1:0-6778 GCA_966238865.1 uncultured bacterium | reverse complement strand
CGAACTGCACACCGGGCGCAATCCGTGCCGCAGAAAACCTAGCAGCAAATCCTCCTGTTTTCCACGCATTTTTTCGGATTGCCCGCTTGGAGGCCGCGCCCGGGCCGGCCCCCGCCATTTTGCCCATACTTGCGCCACGGCAGCCCCGGAAACACAGACGGCCGCGGGCGGGCAAGTAATCAGCCTGGAAAATCACGGACGGGGAAAATGGCGGCAGCCGCGGCCGGCAACCGGGCTGCCGTCCCGATGGGCGGCCCTATGCGTGCATCGAAGCGGCCTTTTCCTTGAAGGCCTCGATCTCCTCGGCTACGGCATCAGCGTCTTCCTTGGAGAGGATGGTTCTGGCCAGCTTGAAGAGCTCGCCTTCCTCTTCCTCCACGTGGTGCTCCACGTTCTCCTTCAGGACCTTCAGCTTGGCGGCCCATTCCTCCGTGCCTTTGGCTTCCGACTCGAGCTCCGAGAGGAAGGTCTTGACGACCTTGTGCTCCTCGATGGCCTCCAGGGTGAGGTCATGGGTCTTCTCCGGCTCCAGGAAGCGGGGATAGAAGCACGCCTCCTCCGCCTCGGCGTGGAGGGTGAGCTCGGCCTTCAATTTCTCGAACAGGGATTCGCGCGTCTTGACCGCCCTCTCCGTCGTTTCCTCCAGTTCCCCGAAGATGCTTTTGACCTTGAGATGATCGGTTTTCAGCAGCTTGTATACATCCATCAGGTACCTCCTTCAAACCCTAAATAAAGTTTTTCGACGGGGGCACCATCCGGCCTCTTCCCGATCCCGCGTGCGATAATCCCGCCTTCAACCCCGAATCCCATCGCAAAAAAAATTACCCGGGGTGCCCGCATTTTCATTGATTCACTGTGGCATTCCCATCGCCGTCGACAGTCCACGCCGGGGGGAGGACGCGCTCGTTGGAATCCGAAAGGTCTGAACAGGTCCGCGTGCTCCTCGTGGATGGCGATCCGGCCAGGGCCGCGGGCCACGCTTCCGCCCTGGAGCAAGCCGCCCTGATTCCGGTCCTCGCGGAAACCCTCGAGCAGGCCTATCGGATGCTCGACGGGAATCCGGACTTCTGCCTCATCCTGCTGGACGCGGATCTTTCCGGGAGCGAAGGCATCGAGATGTTCCGCCGCATGCAGGAATCCTCCGAGAAATCCGGCGTCCCCTTCCTGCTCGTCAGCTCGCGCTTTCCCAGCGAGACCCAGTTCGCCAAGGGATACGCCCTGGGGGCCGTGGATTACATCGTCACGCCCATACCGCCCCAGGTGCTCCTGGCGAAGGCGCGGGTATTCGCCGATCTGTACCGCAAGTCGAAACAGGTGAACCGGCTCGTGGCGGGATTGGAGGGGCGCCTTTCCGAGAAGACGGAGGCGCTTCGCGGCAGCGAGGAACGCTTCCGCCTGATGGTCGAGAACATCCGCGATTACGCCATCTTCATGCTGGACCTCGACGGTCGGATATCCAGCTGGAACCCCGGCGTCGAACGGTTCCTGGGATACGCCGAGGACGAATTCGTGGGCCGGGAGGGCACCATCATCTTCACGCCGGAGGACATACGCAACGGGGACGCGGAGGCGGAATTCCGGACCGCCCTCCAGACCGGCACCGCCCTGGACGAGCGATGGCATGTCCGCAAGGACGGCAGCCGGTTCTGGGCCTCTGGATTCCTGACCGCCATGCGCGATCGGAAGGGGAACACCGTGGGATTTACGAAAATCATGCGCGACTTCACCGAGATCCGGAAAGCCGAGGAGCAGATACGGCAGGCGCAGAAGCTGGAAGCCGTCGCGCGGCTGGCGGGAGGCGTGGCCCACGACTTCAACAACCTGCTGACCACCATCAACGGATATTGCGACCTGCTGCTGGACGGCACGGATCCGGCGGATGCCCGCCACGCGCACCTGAAGGAAATCCGGAACGCCGGGGCCCGGGCGGCCGTCCTGACCAAGCAGCTGCTGGCCTACGGCCGGGAGCAGCAACTGAATCCCAAGGTGCTGGAGCCCAACGCCCTGCTGAACAGCCTGGAATCCATGGTCAGGAGCGTGCTGGGAGAAAGCGTCCGGCTGGAGATGGAATTGGATCCCGCCGTCGGGAGGATCCGCGCCGACCAGGCGCAGGTGGAGCAGGTGATCCTGAACCTGGTCCTCAACGCGAAGGACGCCATGCCCGGCGGAGGCGTCCTCCGGATCCGGAGCGGGCGGATGGACAAGGACGGCGAAGGTCCGGGGATGGATCCCACGCTTCCGCCGGGCCGCTATGCCGTCCTCACGGTGAGCGACACCGGGGAAGGCATGAGCGAGGACGTGTTGGCCCGGATTTTCGAGCCGTTCTTCACCACCCGGAAAACCGGCCGGACATCCGGTCTCGGGCTTCCCACGGCCCACGGAATCATGAAGCAAAGCGGGGGAAGCATCACGGTGGAAAGCGAGCCGGGAAAAGGGTCCACGTTCAGGGTGTTCTTCCCGTGGGCGGAGGCGCCGGAAAGCCGGCTTGCCCATCAGGAAACCGGATTCCGGGAACCATAGGAGCCGCACGCATGCGCAAGTCGAACCGTACCTTGGCCGCCGTCCTTCCGATCCTCTCCATCCTGGCCGCCGCGGGCGCCGCCGAAGACTCCAAGCCCAAGACCGCCCCCGCCGGGAGCGGCAAGACCCCGAAGACCAAGGTGCTGGAAGCGGGGGCGAAGGCGCTGCAGGACATGGGGCCGGTGGACCGGATCGACATGTATCTCGTCGGTTTCCATCCCATGAAGGCGCATCCCGACCATGCCATGGAGGCCCATCACTTCTGCCGGCAGGTCAACCAGGATTTCGCCCAATGCATCCTGTTCGACGGGAATTCCCCGGACGCGAACATGAACGGTGTCGAATACATCATCTCCGCGAAGCTCTTCGAGACCTTGCCCGACGGGGAGAAGGCGTACTGGCACCCCCACAACCATGAGATCCTGTCCGGACAGCTCGTCATGCCCGGGCTCCCGGATATCGCCGAAAAGGAGGCGCTGGAAACCAAGATGAACAGCTACGGCAAGACCTGGCATCTGTGGAACACGGGGTCGGAAGGAAAGCCCGGCGACAAGCTTCCCCTGGGAGAGCCCATGCTGGCCTGGTCCTACAATGCCGACGGCGAGATACAGCCGGCCATGGAACGGAGCCTGGAAAAACGCCTGGGCATGAGCCTGGCGGAGAAGCGGAAGCAGCGGGCCGGGCTCGCCGATCTCGCCGAACCCCAGGAGGGCGTGGATGCCCTGGCAAACGCCTTTCCGGACCGGAAACCGCTCCCCGGGGTCCGGGACAAGCGGGCCTCTCCCGCCCCGAAGACGAAGCCAAATTCGAAGCCGAATCCGAAACCGCGCTGAACCGCCTAAGAGCCCCTGATAGAATGGGGGCGAAGGAGCGAGGCCGAGCGAGCGGCCCGCGGCCTCCTCCCTCCCCTCCCCCACATGGACTCAATTGTGACCAGCGGCCCCGTCTTCCGCCCGGCCTGACCGTCTTCCACGTCTTATCTTGCCGGACAGAATCCAACCGGGGCTTGGCCATCCCATGCGGCCCGCCCCAGAAAGAGGGTCCGATGCTTCTCCGCGCTTCCGTCCTTTTCACGCTCCTCTTCGGCGCCGGCCTGGCCGCCCCGGATTTCTCGCAAGCCGGCTTTTCCACCATGGACGGCGGAACCACCGGCGGCGCGGGCGGACAGGTGGTGCGCCCCGCGGACCTGGCGGAGCTCAGGAAATACGCCGAGGACCCGTCCAAGCCCTATGTCATCCTCGTCACCAGGGAGATGAACACCGGCATCGCCGTCTCCGTGGACGCAGAGGGCGCCATCGGAGGGTCCATCGCCTCCACCTACGGGGCCGTCATCCACCTGGGCTCCAACAAGACCCTGGTCGGCATCGGCGACAAGGGGTTCTTCAACCGGGTGGGCATCCTCATCCAGAAGAAGCGGAACATCATCATCCGCAACCTCCGCTTCACCATGAAGGACGTCCCCATCTCCAAGACCGACGAGAACAAGATCGTAGGGCTCGTGGACGGCAAGCAGGCCCTGCTGGGGGACCCCGACTGCATCAGCATCCAGGCGGACTCCGGCTCGGCGAGCCTGGAGCAGAAGAAGACGATGGAGTCCCGGAACATCTGGATCGACCATTGCGAATTCTACAACGAGGACCCCGCCGCCATGGACGAGAAGGACCGGTACGACGGCCTGCTTGACGCCAAGAACAACTCCTTCAACATCACCGTCTCCTGGTGCTACTTCCACGATCACCACAAGGGCAGCCTCATCGGGCATTCCGACTCGGAGGTGTTCCTGCACAAGATCACCTACCACCACAACCACTTCCGCAACATCGCGGCGCGCCAGCCGATGATCCGCCATGGGCGGGCGCATCTCTACAACAACTACGTCCACGACGGGGGCGGCAACGGCATCGACGTGCGCATCGGCACGGACGCGCTCATCGAGAAGAACCAGTTCGGCATCCTGAGCAAGGCCGTGTTCGGATCGGACGGGGGCATGGCCACCGTGGTCGACAACGTCGCCGTCGGGAACTCCAGCAAGAAGACCACCATCGCGGAATTGCCGAAAGGCAGTTTCGCGCCGCCGTACCGGTACGCCGCCGACCCGGTCGGCGACGTCATCTCCCTGGTCACCGCCAACGCCGGCGTGGGCAAGATCAGCACGGCCGAGTACGAGAACGCGGTAGTCTCCCTGGGCGGAGCCGCGACGGGCCCCGGGCGCCGAATCGCGGCCCGGGCCGCCGGGGGCAGGCTCACGATCCGGACGGCGGCGGGTTCGCCCATCCGGGTGGCGGACCTGGCTGGACGCGTCCGCTTCGCCGGCTTCTCATCGGGCTCCGAAACCGTCGTTCCCAAGCCCCTCGAGGCCGGCGTCTACCTGGTCCGGGTCGGGAACGCGGAAGGGCGCGTGCTGATGCCCTGAGGCCGCCCGGCCCGCGAGGCCGATCGGGAATCGGGCCGGATCAGAACTCGGCGCGGCGGGCCACAACGGGAATGCCCTTGATGCGCACGCGCTTGAAGCTCTTGAGCACCTCGTCCATGCGCTCCTCCGGGATCTCCACCAGGGTGTGCTTGGGGAACACCTGGATGTCTCCGAAGGTGTTGCCCGGGAGGCCGGTCTCGCCCGCCAGGGCCCCGAGGATGTCCTTGGGCCGCGCGCCCTGGAACTTGCCGATGTTGAGGAACAGCTTTCCCGCGACCCCGCCGCCTTCGTCGCTTTCGCCCTTGCGCCGCTTTCCCTGGGGCCCGCCCTCGCGTGCCGAATCGCCCGAGCGGCCGGGAGCAGGCTTGCCGAAGCGGCCGGGCCCGCCCTCGCGGCCCTGGCCGCTTTCGCGGCCGCCCTTCACGAAGCGGTCGTAGCGGCCCTGGACGGGCTCGAAATCCATTTCCCGGCCCGCGGCCTCCGCCTTGGGCAGGGTCAGCTTGAGGAGGGCGCAGGCCACGTCGGACACGGTGATGTCGCCGATGGCGAGGCCGTCCACCAGGGCGGCGTACCGCTCCAGGCCGCCCTGGGCGATGGTCTCCTTCACCTTGTCGAGCACCACGCTGTGCTGGGCGGCTTCCACCTGGTCCAGGGTCGGCACGGGACGCCGCGGTATCTTCGCCTTGGCGAAGCGCTCGATGTTCCGCAGGCGGAACAGGTCCTTGCCGCTGGCGAAGCTCAGGGCCATGCCGGCCTTGCCCGCGCGGCCGGTGCGGCCGATGCGGTGGACGTAGTCCTCCTCGTCCTTGGGCAGGTCGTAGTTGACCACCATCTCCACGTCCTTCACGTCGATGCCCCGCGAGGCCACGTCGGTGGCCACCAGGATCTCGATGGTGCGGGAGCGGAAGCGGGCCATGATGCGATCGCGCATGGCCTGCTTGTGCTCGCCGTGGAGGCCTTCCGCGTCGTAGCCGCGGGCCTGCAGGTGCTCCACCAGCTCGTCCACCGCCAGGCGCGTGTTGCAGAAGACGATGCCGAGGCCCACCTTGTGGAAGTCGAGCACCCGGGTCAGGGCCTCCAGCTTCATGAAGCCGCGCACCTCCATGTACGCCTGCTCGATGGACGGCACCGCCAGGGATTCCGGCGTGGTCTTGATGGTGACCGGGTCCTTGAGGAACTTCTGCGCCAGGCGGCGGATGCCGGGCTGCATGGTGGCGCTGAAGAGGACGGTCTGCCGCTCCTCCGGGACGCCCTCGAGGATCTTCTCCAGGTCCTCCTGGAACCCCATGTCCAGCATCTCGTCGGCCTCGTCCAGGATCACCTGGGTTACCGCGTCCAGCTTGAGGCTGCCGCGCTCGAGGTGGTCGATGAGGCGGCCCGGAGTGCCGATCACGATCTGGGCCCCGCGCTTGAGGCCGTGCAATTGGCGGTCATAGGGCTGGCCGCCGTAGATGGGGAGGGCGCGCAGGTTCTTACGGTGCTTCCCGAGCTTTCCGACCTGCTCGGCCACCTGGATGCAGAGCTCGCGGGTGGGGCACAGGATGAGGGCCTGCACGTGATCCTTGGCGGTGTCGACCTTCTCCACCGCCGGGACGGCGAAGGCGATGGTCTTGCCCGTGCCGGTGCGGCTCTGTCCGATCACGTCCTTGCCGTCCAGGATGACCGGGATGGCCTCCCCCTGGATGGCGGTGGCGGTTTCGAAACCCAGCTCTTCGATGCTCTTGAGAACGTCTTTGGACAGGGGCAATTCGGTGAACAGGACTTTGGACATGGGGCACCTCGGAGGGGACTGGGGGGGAAGGGGCAGAGGAGATAACTAATTCCCCGCGCCGCAGCAACCGGCTG
>CBILQL010000274.1:0-6791 GCA_966238865.1 uncultured bacterium | reverse complement strand
ATGCGCGTCTCGCATTGCGGTCCCGATTCGATGGTGACCCACCTGCGCCCCAGCTTGTGGGCCACCGCCGCCGTGGTCCCCGATCCGCCGTACGGGTCCAGGACCCAGTCGCCGGGGCCGGTGAAATGGCGGAGGAGCAGGGCCAGCAGCCTCTCCGGCTTCTTGCCGCTTCGGAATTCCGTGCCGCCTTCGTGGCGGCAATTCCCGAAGGCGGCGGCCAGGTCGTGGAAGGTGCCGACCGGCGCCGAGGCGCGGTCCCGCGGCGCGCGCGAGGAGGCCGCGGGCATGCCCTGGTAGTATTTGCCCTGGGTGGCGCCGGGCCGTTTGGGCCCCGTGAAATAGCGATGGCCGAGGCCGTCGTCGCCGATGCCGGACACCTTGTACAGGACTCCCAGGCCGTCCCGGGCAGCCCTCCCGGCCAGGTGATCACGGAAGAAGCGGCCGGAGGAGTTGCCGTCGAGGATGGCGCCCGAGGCCCAGATCTCCTTGAGTCCCGCCCCGCTTCCCGCGGCGTCCGCTTCGATGGAATATTCGCCGGGACCGAAGATCACGACGTGTTTCCCGCCCAGAGTCGTGGCGACGCCGGGGCCGATCTCGACGATGCGGTAGCGGAACTTGTCCGCGCCGGAAGGCACGGGTTCCCGCCGTGGGACGGCGCCGGGGCCGCCGTAGACGTGGATCTGCTCGATCTCCTTGTGGAAATGCATGTCCCGCTTCAGGGTCTTGCCGGCATAGCGGACGCGCACGTAAAGGGTGGCCAGGTACCGGTCCCGTCCAAGCACCTCGTCCATCAGCACCTTGAGGTAGGGGCCTTCCGAGTCGTCGATGTGGCCGCAGAGGAAGCCGTCGGGCCGGAGCAGCCGCCGCGCCGCCAGGAGGCGCGCCCGCAGGGCCTCCAGCCAAGCGCCGCTCTCGGCGGCATCGGCGTAATGGGCGAAGCGGTTGCCGGTATTGTAGGGCGGATCGAGGTAGATGCAGCGGAACCGCTCCGCGAAACCCTCCCGGAGCAGGGCCTCCATGGCGGGGAGGTTGTCGCCGGCGATTACGCGGTTGGCATCCGCGGGCGCGCCGGGATCGGAATCGGCTGCGCCGGCCTTCCAGGCTGCGGCGCTGCCGGCGTTTTCCGGGCCCGAGGCCGGATATCCCAGGGCGGCGTCTTCAACCAGGGCGGGCGCGGGCTTGGCCGCCCGGTCCTGCCGGACCCGGGGCGCCGCTACCGGCTTGCGCAGCGAGGGCGATGTCGCCATGGGAGTAAAGGTAGGAATCGCCGTTGCCGTCGCCGGTGACGAAGTCGGGGGGCCGTGTCCGGGCCCTGCCGATCACGCCGTGGACGAAACGGAGCTTCCCGAGCGCCGCCGGGGACAGGACGAAGGGATAACCGTCCGGCAGCCCGAGTCCGCGGTTCAGGTTGTTGAGCACGTAGGTGAGCGGGAACCAGGCCTCCGCCAGGGCGTCGAAGGAACCGGCCTGACCGTGCGCCGCTGCGGCCTTGAGGGACGGCTCGTCCGCGGGCACGCACCAGTTGCAGATGTTCTCGCCCGCGTAGTTGGCGCATTGACGATAGACGCGGCCACGCGCCCCGGGATGGGGCGAGGTCCACAGGCCGTCCGGAGCGGGCTCCAGGGACCCCATGTCCAGCAGATTGGGCAGGAAGCCCAGGGCATGGCCGCAGGCCACGCAGCGGAAGCTTTCGAAGAAGACCAGGTTCCGGCAATGATGGCAATGGAAGATTTTCATACGCAAGCGGGTTGAGGTGAGGCGCGGGATCGCCCTTCCGTTCGAATAAACATTTCCCGGGGCGGGGAGGGGAGGATTGCGCCGCTCAGAGCAGATCGCGCCAGTCGTGCTTGCGGAGCCCCTCGACCAGGAACTCCGCGCCCTGCGGGGAGCGGTAGCTTACCAGGCGCTGCCTCGCCAGCCGCACGGCCCGCCGGAGCTCCCCGAGATGGCCGGCGAAGCGCGCCTCGTCGATGGCGCCGTCCCTGAGGAACCGGGCCAGGGAGGGATGCAGCCATTCGCCCGCCCTGGCGGACTGCCGCCGCAGGTCTTCCAATTCCCGCCGCAGCCGCTTGGCGAAGCCCCGCACCGTCTTGGGCGGCGCCTCGGCGAGGTAGGGGCCCACGGCCTCCAGGGGGTTATGGGCCAGGATGTCCAGCAGCATGGCCAGATCCTTCCGGGCATAGGCGGCGGTGACCTTCTGCATCCACGCCGTCTTGGCGTCGCGCAGGGCGGGATTGCCCTCCTTGTCGGGATGCAGGGCGCGGGCCAGGATGAGGTACAGGGCGCGGATGTCGCCGGCCAAGGCCTGGTCCCTGGCTTCGCGGCGCCGCGCCGCGTTCGACGCGGGCCGCCCGGACGCGCCTCCGGAAGTTCCGGCGCGTCGCCCGGCGGTGCCGGCGGCTTCGGAGGCCTCGGCCGTGTCGGTGTCCGTCACGGTGTCGGAGAAATCGAAGTTGCCGGTTGCGTTTCGGTCGTCGCGGTCGCCGTGGTCGTTTCCGTCGTCGTCGTGGGCTGGCGGCTTCCGGCCGGACTTGCGGCCGTGGTGCCGGGCCGGCTCCCGGGCATCTTCCCCTATGTCCTCCCCGGCGTCCTCGCCCAGGTAGAGGCGTCGATCCGTCCGGAGATCCGCCCCGTATTCCGATTCCAGTTCGTCGGCCAGGGCGCCCAGGGCGGCAGCCAGGATCCTGCCGGACTTGCGGCCGAGGTTGCCGTCCCGCAGGCGGCGCCCCAGGGCGCGGAAGGTTTGCACCCGCAGGTCCACCCACTGGGTCTCCAGGCCGGCCAGGTCGGTGCGCAGGCGCCGCTCCAATTCGTGGGCGGCCTCCTCCCGGCGCACGATGTCGGCGCGGCATGCGGCGATCTCCTCGAGCAGGCCGGCCAGGGAGCCGGCAGTTCCATCCTTCGCGGAGGCGCCGGACGGATCGGAGACGGGGGCGGGCACGGCCGGGCGTTCCGGAACGGACATGATGGAAAAAATAGTCCCCGGAAGCGTGTCCCGGCCGTCCGGCCGGCTTCGAGAACGCGATCTAGACGTCCGCGGTGTCGCCCCAACCCCGGCGGTCGCCGCGGGTCAGCACCGCGTCCTCGGGAGCCACGTCTCCGGCGCCGAAATCGGCCTGGTCCTTCAACATTCCGTAATAGGGCGTGAAGTCGGGGCGGGTGGCGTCGAAGAGCTGGCGGAAGCTGTCGATGACGAAATAGGTTTTCTGGAAGGTGTCGATGCGGTAGCGCGTGCGCATCACCCGGAAGAGATCGAAGGCGATGCGGTTGGGGCTGGCGCTGTCCAGGCAGTACACGCTCTCGGACTTGGACGAGAGGATGCCGGCGCCGTATATGCGCAGTCCCGACGCGGTGCGGATGAGCCCGAACTCGACCGTGTACCAGTAGAGGCGGGCCAGGTGGGGAAGATCCCCGAGCCGCTGGGCCTTGAGGCCGCCTTCGCCGTAGGCCTGCATGTAATCGGCGAACACCGGGTTCATGAGCAGCGGGACATGGCCGAACAGGTCGTGGAAGACGTCCGGCTCCTGGAGGTAGTCCATCTGCTCCGGCTTGCGGATCCACCAGGTGACCGGGAAGCGCCTCGCCGCCAGGTGGCGGAAGAACACGTCGTCGGGCACCAGGCCCGGCACGGCGGCGATCCGCCAGCCCGTGGCCTTCTCCAGGGTGTCGGAGAGCCGCTCGAAATCGGGGATGGCATCCGCGGAAGCCCCCAGGCCGCGCATGCCGGCCAGGAATTCCTCGCAGGCCCGGCCGGGAAGCAGGGCCTCCTGCCGGTGGAACAGCGTTCGCCATGTCGCATGATCGACAGCGGTGTAACGGTCCCTGGGTTGGGCGATGGTGAAGTCGAATCCCGCGTCCGGATCCGGTTCCATGGTCTCTCTCGCGCTGCCGTCGGCCCGGCCTTCCGGGCGCCCTGGAAGTCCGGGCGATCCGGAAGGCAGGTCCTCCGGGGGCCCGCCGGGCGGGTCCCTACAATTTACTGTAAGGAGGGCGGCGGGGCCTTGTCAATGATAAAGTCGCCGCACGCGGAAGCGCGCCGGTTCGCGGGCGTAAAACCGCCGGATTCCGGGCCCCGGGAGCGGATCGCAGGCCGGAAATGCGGTCTCACCGGAACGGATTCGTTGACGTTTTCCCCCGCCGGGAAGGCGCCGATCAAAATTATTGCGCAGGGGTTGCCGATTAGTTTATTTGCTTCTGCTCGATAGGGCCAAAGGGTGCCACAAACAGGGAGCTCGAGATGCAAGCCCAGACGCTGGAAGTGACGATGGCGAAACAGAAGAAGGGGTTCACCGGAAACCGGTACACCACGGAGCAGAAGAAGCGCGTCACGCGCTTCGTGCACGAATACGACAGCAAGCACGGGCGCGGAGGAATCGCCGCCGCCCAGCGCCAGTTCAAGGTCAGCTATATCGCGCTGCGCAACTGGCTGCTGGGAAACCATCCGCTCAAGAACAAGATGCAGGGCTTCATGCCGGTCCTGGATCGGGTGGCCAGCATCAAGACGCAGATGCGGGATCTCGAGAAGGAGCTCCGCCGCCTGCGCCGCAAGGTCTGAGGCGCGGACTCCGCGGATGATGAGGGCCCGGCGGGCCCCTCGATCCATGCGCCGGATCGAATCCGGCCCGGATGTTCATTGCCGCGGGACCTGAAAAGGAATGCGGCGCCCGGCCATGCGATGTGGGCCACCGGGCTGCCCGGGAAGTTGTCGACGCCGGGTCGTATGGCATCGCGCGACTCCGGCATTCCGTCTTTCCTGAATCCGTATAACCGCATGCCCAGCATATCCCTACCGGCCCGGCAGGCCGAAATTTCCTCGGAATGAGGGATCGATAGGGCCGGAAACAGGACAATCCCCCCCTTTTTTGCTAATTTTCCCCCTCCTTACGGGACTCCCCGGAGACCCGGGGCACGGATCAAGAGCCAAGCCATGAGCCTATTCCGCAACCTCGACAAGAGCCAGTCCTTCCCCCGGATGGAGGAGGAGATCCTCAAGCTCTGGGAAAAAGACGACAGTTTCCGGAAAAGCGTCGCGAACCGCCCCGAGGGCAAGCCCTTCGTCTTCAACGACGGGCCGCCCTTCGCCACCGGCCTTCCCCATTACGGACATCTCCTGGCCGGCACCATCAAGGACATCGTCCCCCGCTACTGGACCATGAAGGGCTACCGGGTGGAGCGCCGCTTCGGCTGGGATTGCCACGGCCTGCCCATCGAGAACCTGATCCAGGACCGCCTGAAACTGGCCTCGGTGAAGGACATCCAGGACTACGGGGTGGGCCGCTTCAACGAGGAATGCCGCGCCGGCGTGCTCACCTACACCAAGGAATGGCGCAAGACCGTCAGCCGCATGGGCCGCTGGGTCGACTTCGACAACGAATACAAGACCATGGACCTCACGTTCATGGAAAGCGTGTGGTGGGTGTTCAAGCAATGCTTCGACAAGGGGCTCATCTACCAGGGCTACCGCATCCAGCCCTACAGCCCGGCCCTGGCCACCTCGCTCTCCAACTTCGAGGTCAACCAGAACTACAAGGACCGCCAGGATCCTTCGGTCACCCTCACCTTCCCGCTGCTCGGCGCCGACGGGGCGCCGACCGACGAGAGCTTCCTGGTCTGGACCACCACGCCCTGGACCCTGCCCAGCAACCTGGCCGTGGCCGTGCATCCCGATCTCGACTACGCCCTCGTCCATAGCGAGGGGAGGAAATATTGGATCGCCGAGGCCCGCCGCGGCGCCTATTTCGGCGAGTGCAAGGTGCTGGAGACCCGCAAGGGTTCGGCCTTCGCGGGCCGGCGCTACCTGCCCCTGCTCACCTTCACCCCCAGGCTGTCCGACAAGCAGTATTCCTTCCTGCTGGCCGACTTCGTCAGCTCCGAGGACGGCACCGGCGCGGTGCACATCGCCCCCTCCTTCGGCGAGGAGGATTTCCAGCTGGGCCAGAAGGAGGGCCTGGGGCTCTGGGATCCCCTGGACGCGGACGGCAAGTTCACCGACATCGTCCCCGACTGGAAGGGCGTGGGCGCCAAGGACGCCGACAAGGACATCCTGCACCGCCTCAAGAAGGACGGCCGCGTCTTCAAGCACGACACCCTGGTGCACAGCTATCCCCACTGCTGGCGCACCGACGTGCCGCTCCTGTACCGGGCCCAGAAGAACTGGTTCCTGGGACTCGACAAGCCGGTGACCTCCGCCGAGGGCGAGACGAAGACGCTCAAGGAGTGGATGATCCACTGCAACCGCCAGATCAACTGGGTGCCCGACCACATCAAGGCCGGGCGCTTCGGCAAGTGGCTGGAGGGCGCCCGCGACTGGAACCTCTCCCGCAACCGCTTCTGGGGCACCTGCATCCCGGTGTGGATCGCCGACGACGGCGACATGCTCTGCGTGGGATCGGTGGCGGAGCTGCAGGCCTTGACCGGCGGGAAGGGCATCACCGATCTGCACAAGCACGTGGTGGATCCGCTCGTCATCCGCACCAGGGACGGGAAGACCTTCGACCCCGCCGGCAAGGCCTACCGCCGCACGCCGGAAGTGCTCGACTGCTGGTTCGAGTCCGGGTCCATGCCCTACGCCCAGACCCATTACCCCTTCGAGGGGAAGGAGAAGATCGACCGCTCCTTCCCGCCGGACTTCATCGCCGAGGGCCTCGACCAGACCCGCGGGTGGTTCTACACCCTGACCGTGCTGGGCGCCGCCCTGTTCCAGAAGCCGGCCATGAAGAACGTGATCGTGAACGGCATCATCCTGGCCGAGGACGGCCAGAAGATGTCCAAGCGGCTCAAGAACTATCCCG
>CBILQL010000273.1:0-6831 GCA_966238865.1 uncultured bacterium | reverse complement strand
TCGGTTGGTTCAGGGGCATATTGTCGGCATGGATTTCCGGAGAACCGGATGGGCGGGTATTCCAGATCATCGAGGATCCCGCGCTCCCAGCATCCCTGGTGGCGGGCAGGGAAATCTCGCAAGTCGACATGGATTCGAGCCATGAGGATCCTGCCCATGTCTTCAGGTGGAAGGAGCTATCCAGAGGATCGGCCAAGGCCTATCAGAGCCTCGCCTACGAGGAATGCCTCGCAATCCTGGAGCGGCAAGGCGTGAAAATTCCGGAGCATGCGAAGCTGGCCGGCATTACGCGTTACGAGCAACCTGATGGAGGCGACTGCGTATCTATCCGTTTCATCCACCATATCCCCGATCCGGATAAACATGCGTACTCCAGGAATCCGAAAGCCGTCTGGAGAAATCGAGGTTGGATTGACTTCGAAGGAGATTACCTGGAATATTTGATCGATGCTTCGACCGGGAGCCTGATTGGCCTGGACAGGAAGTGGCGACGGGAGGTGGCCGGGCAGGCCGCCGCTTAATTTGCACTACGCCGCTTCCGTCATCCTATGGGCGGCGGAAGTCTGCAGTCCAGCCCATTGCCGCGTGGCTTTTGGAACCATCACTTTCCGGACCGCGCCATTTCCCGTATTGCGAACCTTCCATTTTCATAGTCAACAATCCACGACTTCGCATTCTTCAAATCCTTTTCCACATTGCCCGTTATCCCGGGTTTTTGAACCGATATTTCCGCCAAACCATCTCCGTCAAAATCCCCTACGTTAAAGGATTGAGGTCGGGATAAATCCAGGCCGAAAAGGTAGCCGCCTTCAATCAACAGCGGAACCTGGTACAATGAATCCACCTCGTCGAGTTTAAGGAATACCCGGTAACAACAATGCGCTCCCCCAGTGAAATCATAAAAGATGGAATCAGGTCTATCGTCACCATCAATATTGAATGATCCCGAAATTGGGGACAACTGGGCAATCGAACCGCGCGCATGGACCGGAAAGCCGTTCCGGACGGCATCTTGCGAGTTCCGTGTATGACAGGCGGACAGCAATAGTCCTATGCAAACGAAAACCAAGCTATGTCGGTTGAGCGCAAACATGTCCGGCCATCGCTCACTCAATTCCCACCTCGATGCTTTGGGCGCCGGTAACTCTCGACATCACTTCAATTGCGTATCTTTCAGCCTCTGGCCCTGCCCCATTGAATGCCCTGACCGCATCCCGCCAACTTTTCTGGCCGACTTCAATGTACTTGTGAAAGAGCCAACGAACCCCGGTTCTCGTCCAGAACTCATAGTCCAGATAGAGGTCTGGAGAATTTCCCATTAGGTTTTTCCCCCCTGATTTGAAGGCGGAAAAATCAATCATCGCCCTCACGAATGCACTTCCATTCCAATTCGCGTACTGGGCATTGGTCATACCCTTCCAGAGGTGTCGCGACTCCAACGCTCCTAGGTTGTTCGCAGAAAATATAGCCGGAGCAACTTCCTTAATCATTAGGAATTGCTGGGGGCCCCAGGAATCAATAGTCTGTCCGAGAATATAGCTCAGACTGGTGCCAAAGCTTCATGTATGCAATGGAAATGTGACGACTATCATCCCCGGAAAAGGCATTGGCTAATCGAACAGTCATTCCACCCGGCCTAATACTCCCATTTTTCATAGGAAAGCGGCGCCCGGTTCAATTCCTGCCTGAAATGGCGCCACCGGGGAAGGTGGAAATCCATCGCCTCCTGGAACCGGGCATTGTGGGTCGGCTCCAGCAAATGGATGAGCTCATGGACCAGGATATACTCCAGGCACTCGGGAGGCTTTTTGGCCAATTCCGAGTTCAAGAGGATGCCTCTGCTATTGGGGTTACAGCTTCCCCAGCGAGTCCGCATCCGCTGGACGCGGAGGTGGCTGGCTTTTACCCCAATCTTCTTTTCCCATTTTTCCATCAAAGATTGGGCCGCCATCCGAAGCTGATCGCGATACCACTTTTCCAGGACTTCCCGGCGATTTTCCTTGGTCGTATCGGGCCGTACCGAAAGCAGAAGTGACCGAGGCTTCAACTCGACAAAGGGTGCGGCATCCCGCTCGATGACCCGAAGCAGGTATCGCTTCCCCCAGACGTAATGGCTTTCCCGGGTCAGATAGTCGCGCTCCGATTCCCTTGCCTGCGCCCGGAACTTCCGCTGCTGCTCCTTGATCCAACCCAATCGCGAAACGAGGTATATCCGGAGGATTTCCGCACGGATATGGTGCGGCGCCGCCACGCGAACCTTGCCTTCCGGCGGATGGACGCTCAGATGGATGTTTTTGACGTCCTTTTTGGCCACCTGGATGGTCAAGCTGCCCAAGATCATCTGCTCGGGCATCAATATTCCCCGGGGTGCTGCTTGATGATTTGGAAGAGGCGCTCCACCTCGGCCTCATCCTTGAGGACCTCATACATGGCTTGCTTGATGATCCGCTCCTTGGGCTCATACCCGCGCCAGGCATCCGGTCGGGATTGTTTGACAGCCGAATCGAGGCGTTGGGCCAAATCCAAAGCCGCTTCATCGGTTGATTTCTCCGCCACGACATCGGCGGACCGGGCCTTGAGAAGGTTGTTGTAGAGTGCCCTCAATCCGCGGCTCCGCTTGAGCGGTTCCGGGATTTCGCCCGCCTGGCCAGCGGTGACTTGCCGCGCCAGGGCGGCAATACGACGGAGAAATTCCTCGTATTCGATGGCCTTGGCCCGCCGCGAGTGGATGATCTCATCCAACAGGGCCGACATGCGTTCATAGTAAGCCGGGTCGTTCAGGTGTTCCTTGAGGATGGTCCGGCGGACATTGTTTTCGATGGTCTCGGCGACCGCGTCCTTATCCCTTAAGGCCCCCAGGCGCGCACGGATGGCATTTTCCAAACCCGCCTTTTCCATCAGTTCCAGCAGGCCCATATCATCGAAGGGAGAGATTTTCCGGGGTTCGTCGGCATCGATGTAGGAATCGATGAGATGCCGCATATCAGCCTCGAAGGGCTTCAGATCCAAGTATTCCTGGGCGGCATTGCGAATGGTATCCCGGAGGTCCAGGTATTTCTTGAGCAGGCGCTTGACCTCGGCGATGCCGGCGGCATCGTATCCAGCAAGCTCCATCTCATCCGATAGGTTCGCGTACGCGCGCACCAGGGCCACCACACCCCGGTACAGCGCCATCCGCTGCGGCTCATGCTCCATCAGGTCGGTGGCGATTTCGGTATTGCCGCAGAAGTAGTGGATATGCTGCAACTCGCCCTTGGGAGGTTCCACCTTCTCGCAAAGGATGGCCAGGGCCTCCAGGGCGTTCTCCAGCTGCTCCCTCCCCTTTTTGAGGCGGTCCTGCATCAGCACCATGGGGTCGCACCCGGGAGCGGACTTATCGAGCTCGGAGCTATAGACCTGCATGGCCCCGGTGCCCTTGTCGTTCACCAGGTGCTTGAAAAGGTCTTTGTAATCGACGATATAGCCGAACTCCTTGTCCTCGGTGTCCAGCCGGTTGGTGCGGCAGATGGCCTGGAACAGGGCATGATCCCGCATCGACTTGTCGATGTATAAGTAGGTGCAGGCCGGCGCGTCGAAGCCCGTCAGCAGCTTGTCGACCACCACCAGCAGCCGCATCTGGGCAGGATGCTTCGTGAATTGCTCCTTGGCCCAATCCTCGTAGGTTTCGGTCTTGGTCTGGCCCGGTTTGGCCGGGACCATTTCCAGCAATTCCGTATAGGTATTGAAGATGAATTGCTTATCGGTTTCGGTGTTGGCCCCGGTCTCCTCCAGGGTCACGTCCTTGGCCTGGGGATTGTAGGAGGTGACCACGGCGCATTTCCCGCGGAAGTTCGTGGCCTGGAACAGGGTGTAGTACTTGACGGCTTCGAAGATGCTCGAGGCCACCAGGATGGCATTGCCCCGGGACTCGGAAAGGCGCGGTTTCACCGCGAAGTCATAGATGATGTCCTTGACGAGCCGATCCATGCGCGATCGGGAACTGAGGACGTTCTGCAAGGTGCCCCAATGCCTTTTCAGCTCCTCCTTGCGCCAATTGTTGAGGCCACGGGTCTTGGCCTCGAACCACTCGTCGATCTTCTCCGTGGCGCCCAGGCGCTGATCGATGTCCCGCGCCTCATAGCGGATTTCCAGGACGACCTTGTCCTCGACGGCCTCGGAATACTTGTAGGTGTGGATATAGCGGCCGAAAACCTCCTGGCTGGTGGCCTTGTCCTCCTTGAGGAGGGGGGTGCCGGTGAAGCCGATGAAGACAGCATTGGGAAGGTAGGCCTTCATGGCCCGGTTGAGCCTGCCGCTTTGGGTGCGGTGGCATTCGTCGACGAAAACGTAGACATCCCCCATGGTTCGGCTGGGCTGGGCCTCCAACTCCTTGATGACTGCCTCGAAATTCTCCCCTACCCCCACCCCGAATTTATGGACCAGGGAGCAGAGGAGGCGCGGTTTGGTATCGGCCAATTGCTTTAATAGATCCCGGCTGCTGCGGGTCCGGTAGATGGCTTCGCCGGCGGCGGCGAATACGCCCTTGATTTGCTTGTCCAACTCATCGCGATCGGTGATGATGGCAACCCTGGCCTTGGAATCGTTCTCGAGGATCCATTTGGCCAGGAGCACCATGACCAGACTTTTACCGCTCCCCTGGGTATGCCAGATGATGCCGCCCTGGCGCGCCTTGACGGCGGCCTGGGCCGCCTTGATGCCGAAATACTGGTGCACGCGCGGAAGCTTCTTTATGCCCCCATCGAAGAGCACGAAATCGTAAATCAGTTCCAGGAAACGTTCCTTGGCGCACATCTTGGCCAGGTACTTGTCCACCTTGTACCCGGCATTGTCCGACTCGTCCTCCTTCCAGGTGAGGAAGAATTTTTCCTCCGTCCCGATGGTTCCGTACTTCAACCCTTCGGAGTCATTGCCCGCGAAGACGATTTGCACGGTGCTGAAGAACCATGCATTGAATTCCGGCTTCTGGTTCGACAGGCTCTGGCGGATGCCATTCCCCAATCCGGAGACGCTGCTTTTCAATTCAATCACGGCCAAGGCGATGCCGTTGACGTACAGCACCAGATCCGGACGGCGCTCACGGGCACCGCGCAAGGTCACCTCTTCGGCAATCCCGAACACATTGTTTTCGGGATGCTTCCAATCGATGAAGTGCACCGGATCGGTGATTCTGCCGGCCTCCTCCTTGACTCCCTCCCCATAGCGCAGCTTTTCATAGACTTCCGCATTGTTCCGGTACAAACCCCGATACACGTCGTCCGCCTCATCGCGCAGTTTGTGTATGGCTTTGCGGATGGAGGCCGGCTTATAGCCCGCACGGGTCAGGTAGGCGGTCAACTCTGCCTCCTCGATATTGCTGTTCCCTTCCCGCTCCGACCTGTCGCCGAGGTAGGTGTACCCCAATTGATTGACGAACATCGCGACGATGCGGTTCTGCGTGACCCGCTCCGGTTTTCCGATGTGGTTCATGGGACCATTTCCTTTTCGAACAGGGCGATGTACCGCTGGAAGGCGAAAATCCGGTTGCGCTTGAATCCGGTGGTTTCGTGCAGGATATCGAGCCGCATCAAATCCTCGATCAGTCGCAGGGCCGTGGACAGGTTGATGGAAAAGGCCGCCACGAAATCCTGCCCGTCCACGACGGGCGTGCTGAACAAGAGGTGCAAAGCGTTCCGCGCCAAGGGCGTCTTCTTCCCCAAGGTCAGGATTTTCCGTTCGCATTCCTCGCGCAGGGCGATGATGGAGCGGAAGGTCTCGATGGCGTTCCCGGCGGTCTGCCGGATGCCCTCCAGGAAGAAGCGGAGCCATTGGCGCAAGTCGCCATGGGTTCTCACGCGCATCAGGTTGTCGTAATACAGGGCCTTGTGCTGCTCGAAGAAAGCCGACAGGTACAGGGAAGGCTTGGCCAACAGGCCGCGTTCCACCAGGTACAAGGGAATCATCAGGCGCCCGATGCGCCCGTTGCCGTCCAGGAAGGGGTGGATGGTCTCGAACTGGTAATGCGCGATGCCGATCTTGATCAGATCGGGCACCGGATGGACGTGCTCGTTCAGGAACCGTTCCAGGTCGGACATCAGTCCGGGAACTTCGCGTTGATGCGGCGGGATGAAGACCGCATCCCGTAAGGAGGCACCGCCGATCCAATTCTGGGTGGTCCGGTATTCCCCGGGCATTTTTCCCTCGCCTCGCACGCCTTGCATCAATACTCGGTGGGTTTCACGCAACAGCCTTCCCGACAGGGGCAGGGTTCCCAGGGAGCCGATGGCATGGTTCATCGCATGGACGTAGTTGCGGACCTCTTCCCAATCCCGGCGCTTCTCGGGATCGATGTTCTCGATCTTCTGGAGCACGTCCTCGATATTGGTTTGCGTGCCTTCGATGCGGCTGCTGGTGGTGGCCTCCTTGTTCACATGCATGCGGATGAAGAAATCCACATCGGGCACGAGCTGGGAAAAGGCATTCAATTCCCCCAGCTTGCGATCGGCCTGGCTGAGCAAGGTCGCCAGCTCGGCATCGTTCAAGGTCCAGGCATGGTTGACCAAGGAGGGTTGGAAGGTCCGGAACTGGAATTCTTCCCGAAAAGTCCCGGATTGGAAGTGTTGGATATCCATGGCTTGCGCCCTTCGCTACCTTCTGCCGGTACAATCTACCTTAATTGCAGAAAACCCGATTCGCGCAATTAAGGAAAGCCTAACTTGCGGATTAAGGACACAAACCCAATGGACCTAAAAACTTCCTAGGATTCCATTTTAGTATATCTATACTTTAACTAAAGTCATAAAATTGAGAGAATTTAAGGATGAAAGTCTCCCTGGAAGACATCATCGCCGTATT
>CBILQL010000272.1:0-6877 GCA_966238865.1 uncultured bacterium | reverse complement strand
CCGCCATCCGAGGAGGCATACACATGGCCGTTCGAGGTCGTTGCACTGGATTTGGTCGTGGCCACCAGCCACCGGCCGCTCCAGGCTACGGATTGGAAGTGCTCCGCTGTGCCTGAGTTCCGCTCCGTCCAGGCAATGCCATCGGGAGAGGTCATGACGAGGCCATCTTGTCCCACCGCCACAAGCTGCCCGGAACTGGAGCTCTGGGCGGAGCCGGTCCACACTACCGAGTACAAAATGCGGCCGGCCCGTCCCGAATCCTGAATGGTCCAATTCGCACCGTCCGGCGAGGTGTGGATGGACCCCGCCTGTCCTACCGCCACGAGCTGCCGGCCCGTCCAGGTCATGCCCAGGAAATTAGCACGGTAGCCCTTGTTCGCCTTGGTCCAAGTGATGCCATCCGGGGAGATGTACACTGTATCCCCATTGCCGGCGGCCACAAATCGGTCTCCGGCCCAGGAGACGCATTCAAATGGTGTCCTACCGGCAGCGACCTTGTTCCAATCGACTCCATCTGGAGATGCGTAGATAGCCCCACCATAATTTCCATTCCATTCGTCTTCGCTGCTCCACCCGACGATTACGTATCCTGCTGACGGGCTCCAGGCAACTCCTTTGAATTCCACACCTGATTCTCCAAGATACCTCGTCGACCAATTCACACCGTCGGGAGAAGTGGCGATACCTTTGAACATTCCCACTGCTATGGCCCCAGCTTTAGGAACCCAAGTTATCCCATTCAAGGCCAAGTTGGTTACCGTTCCCCCGTACCGGGTCCAGTCCCTGCCGTTGAGGGAGGCATAGTAGGAGCTCAATACCAACCGTTCTCCCGTCCAGACGGCGCTTCCTCCCCTCGCCGAATCGGATAGCTTTTCCCATTTTACCCCGTCGGAGGAGGCATAAACTCCCTCGCCAACGCCTACAAAACCGAATCCTCCCGAATCCGGGCTGCCGGCCCAATTCATCCGCAATACATCCATCCCCGTCGAATCCCTGGACCACGCCAAGCCATCCTCCGATGTGTACATCACTCCGCGGCTTTCCCCGGTGCCAGAGACGACAAAGCGGCTCCCGGTCCAAATAACTGAACGCAGGATCTGATTAATCCTTTCCACCTCGGATTGGAGCGTCCAGGTAATGCCGTCCGGTGAAGTGAGGATCCTCTCATGCGCACCCACCACCACAAATAATTTCCCCGACCAGGCCACATCGTAAATCGCATTTCTGGCCTTGCCTCCATCTCGCAGCGTCCACTCCAACCCGTCCGGAGAGGTGAAGACAACCATGCGGTATTGGTCGGTAATCATGCGGGTAGTATCGGCACCGGTACCTACAGCCACGAATTGATTCCCCAGCCATTTCACGGACTGCAGGGACATACTATTGAAGCCGAAGGCGGTGAAGTCGGCTCGATGCACCGACCAGTTCACGCCGTCCTCGGATGTCAGGATGGAACCACCCACGGCCACAAACCGCTGCGTATTCCAATCCATCGACCGTACGTTTTCCGGAAGGGATTTCACCGTCCACTGCATGCCATCCGGTGAAATGGCCAGGGTGCGATTGCCTCCCACCCCCACAATCTGTTTCCCCGTCCATACCATAGAACCCAAGCCACCCCCAGCCGGCCAGGGATTCCTCCAGATCCAGTTGGACTGCGCGAAGGCGGTGGGGAGCAGAAAGAGGATCAAAAACAACGCATGGCGGATGGCGAAGGACAGACCAGCGCCAGCTCGTACCCTGGAAATGAGCCGCATCTCATCCATCCTTCACCATTGCCATATCATTATACCTCAATGCACTCTTCCGCTGGGCCGGAATTGAATCATGTCTGCAGGCGACAAGGGCAAGGGCGCAAGGGTTCCTGAGAACATGCTGGACAGATCCTGCCACCTGAACCGCAAATCCTCGAAATACCGGAACCGGTCCCCGGTGCCACCCAGCACCCAATCCGGCCCGTCGGGAACAGGATCGGTGATGAATAAGCCATTATTGATTGCATCCGTCGTACCCACAACTGCCAGCATGCTGCCCGTCCAGAGGACGGAACTTAGATCGGCAGAGATGCGGGAAGGCCGTGGCTCCCAGTTCATGGCATCGGCGGAAACGAGAACCGTTCCCCCGGATCCCACCGCCACCCACACACTGCCGGCCCAGGTCACCGCGTTCAGGGTGGCGGAGGTCCCGGAATAGCGGGGTGTCCATTCGTCTCCGTTAAACGAGGTGAGAATCAAGCCGTTGTCTCCCACGGCCACCCGCATGATGACGCCGCCGGTCCATTTCTGACCATGTATGGCGCGCAATGTGCCCGTCGTCCCGGAATTCGCCTGGACCCAATTGATACCGTCCTGCGAATTCAGGATGACGCCCCCTTCTCCCACGGCGCATAAAGGCCTTCCTCCGCTGCCCGCCGCTAGTGCCTGAACAGCAAGCAGACTATTTGTCGTCCCGGAGGGTCTTTGGCTCCAGGCAATGCCATCGGGGGAGGTCAAAAGGGTGCCGTTTTCTCCCACGGCCACGCGCAGATTCAGATCTTGTGAATACGTCACACCCTTCAGACTTCTAGGAGTTCCCGACGTCCTCTGGGTCCAGGATGCGCCATCGGATGAAGTCAAGATGAGGCCGCCGCTTTGATCAAACCCAACGGCCACAAGTTGGCTTCCCGTCCATGTCAATCCTGATAGGATCGGGAGGGTACCGGCACCTGTGAACTGCGTTATGTCTCGTACGGTAAAGTTGTAGGCATCCGGCGATGTGGCAACACTTCCGCTTCCGACTCCAACGTACCCCGCACCGGTCCAGGCAAGGGACACAAAGGCGGGTTGCCCAGGTATTGTCGTCACCACCGGATCCGGCACGTACACCTTGGTAGGCGGATCCTCCGGATCCGGCGACAGGCCCGTGAGAAAGTTGGAAAGCTTCGAAATTTCGTTGTATTCGCGAGGCGCCACATGGGCGAAGAATATACGCCCTCCCACAGGGAACGGTTTGTTCGGGTTACGGGTTTCGGCGGAATGGCAGGCGCTACATGTATTCAGAGAAAACTGGTGCCGCGCCTGGCGATCTACAGGATTCGCGTAGTCCAACCAGTTTCCTTGTGGGTTGGGTCGCCAGAAGCCGTCTTCGGTGGTCCTGTTCAGGGTTTGGGCTCCCAGGAACCAATTTCCACCCGCCGGATGGGAAGGGTAGTTGGCAGGAACCAGCGGTGGAATTTCGGGAATTTCTCTGCCTATCAGCACGTCATTATAGGCCTGCTTGTTATCCGATAACCACTTGCCCAGGATATCGCTTTGCTTAAGTGCATTGGCAGGTGTTTTCTTCACGGTTTCCGGCACCAGCAAACCGCCTGACCCCGAGGCGATGACAAACTCCCGCAAATCCCAATCCTGATGGTTGACGGTTTCATTGGTGCGGACCTGAGAGAGTGCGCTGCCATTGGGCCGAGTAAATGCCGCTCCTCGCCCTCTTTGAACCACGGATTCCGTGATGTTTTCCAATGTTTGCAGATATCCAGGAGCATCGAAGTTGTTTTGATCCAATTCCTTCCATTTTTCCGCCCAGGAATACACGTTTCCGACTTCCTGATCCACCGCGTATTCCAGGATCAAGGTATGGTCCTTATGTTGGGGCTCCAACCCAAAAGCCGCGATGGACATGAGTCCGCAGGGCCCTTCAGAACCGTTTTCCATCCTCGAGTCCAGATTGAGAATACTGAATACAAAGCGCAGTTCGCCCCCCGAACGCGGACCTCCGGTCCACATGACATTGTCCCGCAAATCAAGCCGATTCACAATGGCGGAGAGTCGGAAGGGGGCCAGGTGCATCAACAACCTGTTATTTTGTGCCCCGGCGGCCGCACTGGCCAACCGCCAAGACTCAAATAGCCTACTTGCAAGTGTAATAGGCGTCTCGGAACCTTGCATTTGCTCAAATACAGTCGAAATGTTTTGACCGTTTACGAGTGTTGTAGGTTGATGCCACTGGCTTAACCATTGTGTCGCAATGTTTGAAAAGGCCAATAAGGAATCATCTTCCGCGGCCGCGATTTGCTCCGGCGATACCATCTGCGACAACAAATACCCGAAGGTCCACTTCTTGTTGGCATCGGCGGGATTCGCATCCTGGCAGGGGTCCGCCGTCCTGATCGAGTTGTTGACCACGCGCAAGTCCCGGATCATGAAGGTCTTTTCCGGATGCAAGTAACATTGCGGATCATCCGGATTGCCACATTGCACCAATAAGGGTTGGGTGCCGTCCTGCGCCAGTGCCGGAGGAGGCTCCTCGAATACCGACTGCTCCACTTGGAGGAAAACCCCATACACCCCGTCATGGGCAATGGCATCCCCGCCCTGGCCATCATCCCGCAGGGTTTTTACCTGGCGGTTCCATACGAAGTGGACCGTATCCGGAAGGGGTTCGGCAAAGCTCACTTCCATGCGTGCATTGTTTCCGGAGACGGGGGGTGACAGCTCGATCAGCGATGAATTCGCAACCCTGGGTGGGTTGGGGCCCAGGTTGCGGCCAGGGAATTGATTCGTCACGCGGCGCTTGAATACGTCTTGTCGCACGGCGGTGCTGCAAGCCGCAAGCCAAGCAGGATTCCCCGGTGGAGGCGGGGCCTGCAGCGCTTGCTGGCAGGCCTGCAAATACGTCGTTTGATCCGGGATATAGGTGGGCGGGTACAAGGGCGGAAGCAGTCCACCTTGGAAAGGCACATAGTGCACCACCACGTCCGGCTGCAGGTCCAGCGATTTCCCCTGGGCAGCCTCAAGTATCCCCTCATATATGTAACCTATAGGGTACCTAATATTTTCTTGAATACGCGCTGCCCCGACAGCAGCTCGTGAAACTTCCTTATCATGGCTTCCGCCTCCTTTTCCCTCATGCCCGGCAACAGGCCATAGTAGATCGTCCCCTGGGTGAACAAGGAATAGGTACGGCGCTTCTCCGTATTGGCTTTGATGGTCCGCTCCAAGCCCACGGCCTCGCCTGCCATGCCCAGCAAGGTCAGCAGCGCAATGGCCAACGCGCTGACCAGAAACAAGCGATCGCGTCGTTCGCATGATTTCGTGTGGATCTCGCCCATCCCCATCCCGAATCGATAATTCTTGGCATCCCGGAAGTGACTTTCGATGCCCCAACGACGGCCATACCACTCCACCATCTCCTGTCCGCTCAAGTCTTCCCGGCTGCTGACAAGGCACCACGCTTCCTTCATCTCTTTGCGCCGGACAAAAACCGCGCGCGCCACCTCCACCCGCCCCGACGTCACCTTCACCTTGCGCAAAGTCCGCAAGCGCCCATCCGACTCCACCCAGCCCAAAGCCGTTTTGGATTGCCCATGCACGTCCTCCACCAGAATGTTGTCGCGGAATCGGATGATGAAATCGAATCCAAGCGTTTTCTTCAGATGGGAATAGAGTTTGACATCGCAAAATCCCCGGTCGGCCAATACGGTGACCCGGCATTCTTCCGGCAGGGCCTCCTTGAGCCGTCCCAAAAGTTCGTCTTCGTGGTCGTTGCGCCTGCCCTTGAGCAGCTGCTTGGATACCGAATGCCAGAGCAACGGGGTGGCTCGCCCATGACCCGTGACGAGGCTGAGCATAAGCGTAGAGTGGCCGTCCGCATCGAATTCCGTCCAGTCCATGGCGACGACGATTTCCCGGCGCTCGCCAAGAACATAGGACACCCAGTCGGGAAACAACGCGGGGACATCCAGCTTCGGATTGCTAAATAGGCGGTCCACTTGCTTGATGCAATGTTTCTGCTTCAGTTCATGGGCTTGTGCCAAGCCCTGTCCTATGAGGCGAACGGCTAGAGAGCAGGAGTGTAAGGCGCCCAAGGTGGCGCACGCCAAAGATTCCACGCGTTTGGCGTGCATGTCTTCACCGAAGATGTCATCAACGAAATCGGAAACTGTGGAGAAGCGAATCTCTTCATGGCGTCGGAGGGAGGTTGTAGGCATGGGGTCCCCTTTCCGGATGAGAAAGGTGCTAAATTATCGGAAATGGATAAAGATCAAGTAATAGGTGAGGGCGCCACATCTTAAGCAAGGGTAACTAATATGTTACATAAATGAGGGGATCCCTGAGCTGGGCAGCCCCCCGAAGAACGGTGCGCGAGGCGATGCGTATCGGGGCATTCGGAGCGATGAGGGTGGCGGCCAAGGGGTTGATGTCCGCACCAATTGTGACCTGGGCGGTCTGGCCGCTATAGATTTTCACGCGCTCAGGCCTTGTTTGCCCCCCGGTGAATATGAATAGGCTGCGGTCGCCGAAGGATAGCGAGGAGGAGACCTTGATCCGGATGGCTCCCTCCCGAGCGTCCAACTCCAGCTTGCCGTCGGCGTCGATGAGAAACTGGTTGAACGAATAGGTCCCGGGACTGAGCTTCAGCCTCCCGTTCGGATAAACCCTCGCTGCGCCGTAGGCGCCCGGAACCAAGGTTACCGTGTTTCCGGCCAAGGCATTCACCGCCTGGGACCCTGGTGAAACCTGCTGCTGCGGAATTTCGCAAGACGGAACGGATACATTCTGCCAAGTCACACCCGTCACCTGGGCGCCGCCATGCAGAATCACATGACCGGCGGATTTGGCGTTACCGAAGGCTGTGGCCCGATCGCGCAGTCGAATGCCTTGGCTGCCTCCGGCGCTGAGGTCCTTGCTTCTGGCGTCTTCGCCCAGCTCGATGTATCCGTTGGAACCGGTATTGCCGGAGGCTATATGGCCCCGTTCGCGAACCAGGGTTTGCTGCTGGGAGAAGAGGGAGAAGCCGTGTAGGCAAGATGACGCCAGAGCGCCTCCCCCTCCGGTAATCACAAGACTAATAGATGCGACAGTTATTATAGGACGGAAAATCGCGGGCATGAATTCTCCTT
>CBILQL010000271.1:0-6895 GCA_966238865.1 uncultured bacterium | reverse complement strand
ACCACCCGGGTCTCGGGGGGGAACTGGCCCAGGGGGTTGGAGTCGACCTTGAGCCGGGTGGCCCCGATGACGCAGGCGATGAGCAGGACCGGGGTGAAGGCGGTGATGGCGTAGCGGTGCTTCTCCGCGAAGGGCAGGGTGCCTTCCAGGTATTTCTGGACCAGGGCGGAAAGCCTCGGGATCCGGTTTCCGATCGCGCTCACGACGGACATCCGGCTAAGGGCGGTGGACTTCTCCGGGGCCCAGAGGTCGAGGAGCAGGGGGAGCATGAAGATGGTGAAGAACAGGGCCAGGCCTACGCCCATGGCGGCCATCAGGGCGAAGACCTTGACCGGCACGATCGGGGTCATGTTGAGCCCCACGATGCCGAACAGGGTGGTGACGGCGGTGAGGATGCAGGGGAACCCGGAATCCCGGTAGACGAAGCGGAGGCTCAGCCTGTGATCATGGCCCGCGCGCCGGAAGAACAGGTATCCGGACAGGATGTGGATGGCATCCGCCATGCCGTAGACCAGGATGAACATGATGGCGATCATCATGAGCGGGCTGGCGGTAAGGCCCAGCCAGCCGGACAGGCCCAGGGTCCAAATGGTGCTCATGACGACGATGCTGATGGACCAGGCCACGGCGCTCAGGGAGCGGAAGAGCCCCCACAGGATCGCGATCATGACCAGGAAGGTGATCATGTACAGGGTGCCCATCTCCTTAAGCAGCTCGAGATTGGGGGGCATGATGGCGGTCTGGCCCACCGGGTGGAATTCCATGTGGTCGGCGTATTTCGGCTGGCTGAGGATCTTGTCCACCGCCGTCATCAGGGCGACGTAGTCTCCCACGTCGGTGTTCTCGAAGCGGACCGGACCCTCTGTTTCCGTGGAGCGGCGCAGTGCCGCTGGGTCCAGGTTGGCCTCCTGCAAGGCCTGGGCCGAGACCTGGTCCTCGTCCTCCCGCAGGGCCCCGCAGTCGGAGTCGACGAGCATGCCTCCGTAACGGGCGTCCTCCGAGAAGTAGAGGAGGGAAAGCTTGTGCTGGGACTCGGCGGTGCGCCTGATCCCGGCCAGCTCCGCGGCGGAGGACGGGACCTCGTCCCCCACCAGGGGCCGGAAGTTCAGGACATCGTCCTCGACCGTGGAGATCGGGGCGTTGATGAGGGAGTTGACCTTCACGACGTGCTTTAGGGCCGAGTTCCCGCCGTCCGCGTCATTGGCGGATACGGCCATGAGCTCGTCCTGGATGCCCTTGACGATCCGCAGGGACTGCTCGGAGAATACGTCCCCGTCCTTGGGCTTGTAGACGATGTACAGGTTGTCCTCGCTCCCGAACTCCTCGTGGAATCCGTTGAAGGCGACGATGATGGGGTCGTCCTTCTTGAACCAGCCTTCCACGGTCATGTCGAGCTTGATCCGCTTCATGCCCGCGAACATGAGGGCCGTCCCCGCCAGGAGCAGCAGGATGACCACCCACCTGGACCTGCGGAGGGCTTCAGGAAGGGATCCCATTATACGGCCGAATTTTTCACCATTTGTTTTCATAGCCTTACCATGTTGGATGGGGTGGATGCCTGCGGAAAGGGCGGTTTACAAGTTCTTCGACTTGATCCATGCGACCGTATCGCGGAGGGTGGCTTCCGCCGGCCTGGGCCGCCATCCCAGTTCGGTCCGCGCCTTCCGGTCGGAGTACAGGAAGGTCTGCCCGACCATTTCGACCGGAGAACCGGACTTGCGGGCGAACTGCCTGGCTTCGTCGATGCTGAGCCTGCGGGCGGGGACCAGCATGTCCGGATCCACCTCCTTCAGCTTGGACACGAAGTCCGGCACATGGTGCCCGGTGACCAGGTAGCGGCCGCTGGCCTCCCGGTTCTCGAAGGCCAGGATATGGGCCAGGGCGACGTCCCGGACATCCACCACCGAGGGCTGGAAGGGGATCTGGAAGGGGACCTGGTTGTTCACGTAGGCGCTGACGTTGATGGTGCTGGCCGTATGCTTGTAGAAATTGGGGCCCAGGACCATGCTGGGGCATATGGTGATGAGGTCCAGGCCGTTGGCTTCGGCGAACTCCCAGGCGGCTTTCTCGCTCAGGACCTTGGACAGGAAATAGGGATTGCTGGGATCGCTCCAGCTCTCCTCGGTCATGGGTTCGGCCTGGGTTCCCCCGAAACCGATGGCCGCGATGCTGCTGGTCATCACGACCCGCTTCACCCCGGCGGCTTTCGCCAGGCGCAGGACATTGAGGCTGCCGTCCCGGTTGTTCTCGACTATGCCTTCGCCCAGCTTCCTTTCGTCGAAGTGGTAGAGGGCGGCCACCTGGAACACGCCGTCCACACCGGTCATGGCCGCTTCCATCTCCTCCGGATGACGGATATCCGCCTGGTACAGGGAAACGTCGATGCCGTCGAAGATCCCGCTGGAAGCCGCCTCGGCCGGGTTCCGGACCGTGGCCCGCACCCGGTATCCGCGCCCGCACAATTCCCGGACCAGGGTATTCCCCAGATGCCCGTTCGCTCCCGTCACCAGCACTTTCGCTTGCATGCCTGACTCCATGGTTCAGCCGGCGCTGGCCGCGGCGGCCGCTTCTCCGTGCCGGAACCCTTCCAGTTCGGACGGCGCTTCGTTTTCGATGAACTCGCGGGCCCGCGCCAGGAGGCCGGTACCGCCTTCGCTCCAGCGGCGGAAATACAGCTTCAGGAGGTGGTCCCAATCCGGAAGCCCGATCCCCGCCCCTTCCAACAGGGCCAGGAAGTTTTCCTGGCTGAAGGGGAAGAGCAGGGCGAAATAGGCGTCTATCATGACCATGTTCCGGGAGGAGCCGTCCGCATCCCGGAGGATGCATTCCAGGACGAACCCGTCCATCGGCGACCGGGAGGCGACGAAGCGGGCATAATCCATGCAGCGGGTCAGGTAGCGCTCGCGGGAAACCGCCTCGAAGGCGTAGCCTTGGGATTCCGCGAGGCGGTAGAGCTGGGCGGCGGCGCAGGGACTGGGATGGGTGGCGTGGTAAATCCGGTTCCAGCGCTCGGGGCTCCTGCCGGCGGCCGCGATGACCCGGGCCGCCACATCGACCGGGAGCATGTCCAGCACGTCGGCGGAAATCTTCTCCCTGCAGCCTATGGCCATGCGCATCTGGATGAGCCGGTGCATCACATCCCCGGTCTGGCCGAGCCCGCTGCGGCTCGATCCGGAAAGCTCGCCGAATCGGAATATGGTATAGGGTATGCCGGATTTCCCGGCCGCCATCAGGAACCGTTCCTGCACCCACTTGGACTGGCCATAGCCTCCGAATACGCTGGAGCCGTCCTCGATGAAGTCCTCCTTCTCGAAGATGGATACCCGGCGATCCGCATCCATCACGGTGCCGGCGGCGATGCTGGAGACGAACTGGATCAGCTTGAGCCTACGGGCGCCCGCCATGCGGATGAGCTCCTTCATGCCCGCTACCGATTCCCGGAAGGTGGCATAGCCCTCGATATGGTTCACATGGGCCGAAGCGTGTATGATCTGCCCGATCTCGCGGCAGGCTTGCTCCCAATCCCCGCCGCTCAAGCCGATATTCGGAAGGTTGGTGTCGCCCGGGAGCACCACTATCCGCGAGACGTCCAGGTCCAGCTCGAACCTTGCGGCCTGATCAAGGATTCTCTTCAGCCCATGCTCCTTGCCCTGGCACCGCACCAGGCAACGCACGACCGTGGAGCCGCTGTCCGCAAGCAGCTCGTGCAGCACATGGATCCCGAGGAAGCCGGTGGCCCCGGTCAGCAGGACATTGCTGGCGGCTTCCGCGCCGGCCGCCAGGGCATATTCGGTTCCCTGCACGTGGGAAAAGGATTCCGCGTCCAGGACATGGGCGGGAACCTTGGAGGCGCTTGCGGTTCCCGGTCCCCGCTCCGCGGTCCCGTCCGGTACGGGAAGCCCGTCCACCCGCAGGTTTTCGAAGATCGCGGGATAGGTTCGGGCGAGCAGGCCGGCGAATGCCGAAGGCGTGGTGCATTCGAAGAAGCATGCGGGCGAGAAATCGTCCCGGACCGTCTCCTTCAGCTTCAGGGTCATCTCCACCATGTTCCTGGAGGTGATGCCCGTATCGAGGAGATTGCCGTTCATGTCGATATCGCCGGGCGCGGCACCCAATTGATCGGCGAACAGCCTGGCCACGAAGCCGCGCGCATTCCGCAGGGACCTGGGCCCTTCGGATCCGGAGGCCGGGATGGGTTCGGCAGGCTCCGGGGCTGCCTGCGCGACGGCGACGTCCGGCGATTGGCCGATCCAGAAGCGGGTTTTCTCGAACTGGTAGGTCGGCAGGCTGATCCGCCGGGGATGTCTGCCGGGGTAAAGCTCGCTCCAGTCGATGTCCTTTCCGGCGCACCAGGACTGGATGATGGACTGGTAGTCCCTCTGTTCGATCCAATGCCGGACCGCCATCGCATTTCCCGGTTCCTGGGACTTGGAGAGGATGACCTTTCCCCGGACGATTCCGGTCGCGGCGCGATCCTCCGAGATCCCGAGCAGCATTCCGAGCATTTCCTCCTTGGACCAGGCCAGGAAGGCGAGCCTCTCCTCCATGGCATCGCGACCAGCCTGCAGGGTATAGGCCATTTCTGCCAAATCCACCTCGGCCGACTCCAGGTGGCTCTTCAGGGCGGCGGCATGTCTCCGAAGGCTGTTCCGGGTCCTGGCCGACAGGACGACCAGATACGGCGCGTCGGAGGGCCCGGCAGGGACGGAGGGCGCGGATACGTATTCCTCCAGGATCACATGGGCATTGGCGCCGCCGAAGCCGAAGGAATTGACTCCCGCCCGCAAGGGCAGGGGCTTTCCGTGCTCATCCCGCTTGGGTTCCCAGTCCTGTGTCCGGTCGACAATGGTGAACCGGTCGTCCTTCAGGGTGATGAAGGGGTTCAGCTTGGTGAAGTGCAGCGAGGCGGGGATTTTCCGGTGGCGGATGGCGAGTACGGCCTTGCATAGGGCCGCCATGCCGGCCACGGATTCCAGGTGGCCGATATTGGTCTTCACCGTGCCCAGTCCGCAATGCGCGGTGGCCCCATAGACCTTCTGGATGGCCTGGACCTCGATGGCATCCCCGATGGGGGTGCCGGTGCCATGGCATTCGATATATCCGACGGATTCCGGGCCGAAGTCCGTGTTCCGGAAGGCATCGCTCATGACTTCCGCCTGGACCCTGGGATTGGGCGCGGTCAAGGCCGTGCCCCGGCCCCCGTGGTTTTCCGCCGTCGAGCGGATGAGACAATAGATCGTGTCCCCGTCGGCCTCCGCCATGGACAAGGGTTTCAGGACCACGGCGCCGACGCCCTCGCCTCTCACGAAGCCGTCCGCCCCCTGGTCGAAGGCCCGGCATTTCCCGTCCTTGCTGAGCATGCCCGACATGCCCAGGGAGATGTGCAGGGTGGGGGTGAGGATGGCCTGGACGGCGGCGACTATGGCCATTTCCGAGCTGCCGGTATGGATGCTCTCTATGGCCCGGTGCAAGGCCACCAGGGAGCTGGAGCAGGCCGTATCGATGGCGGCGCTGGGACCGCGGAGATTCATGAAATAGGAGACGCGGTTGGCCAACAAGGCATGCGTATTCCCGGAGGCCGAATATCCGTCCAGGGGAACGCCGGACTTCGCGACTACTTCCGCATAATCGCTCAAGGAGGCCCCGACGAAGAGCCCCGTCCTGGTCCCGGAAAGGTCGGCGACCTTATGTCCGCTGGCTTCCACGGCTTTCCAGACGCATTCCAGGAGGATGCGCTGCTGGGGATCCATGAAGACGGCCTCCTTGGCGGGAATTCCGAAGAAGGCGGCGTCGAACTTGTCCACCTCCCGCATGAACCCGCCCCACCGGCACTTGGTGGCATTGGCCTGTGTCAGTGGATCGCCGTCGAATTTCCGCCAGTCCCAACGGTCCTCGGGCACCGTGGTGACCAGGTCCTTCCCTGCCACCAGGCTGTTCCAGAATTCGTCCAGGTCCTCGCAGGAGGGCATCACGGCATGGAGGCCGACAATGGCGATGGGCTGATCCAGGAAGCGGCTCTTCGCCGATTTCATTTTCCCCCCGATCGGAGCCGGCCTGGGCAGGAGCCGGGGCGCCGGCTTCTCCGCCGTGAAGGCGATGCCGTTGGCCGCTTTCGAGGCCGGCGCGGCATCCGTGCGCGTTTCCGGAGGCGGGAGCGATTTTGCCGCAATCCTGTCCGGGAACTCCGCGGCCAGGTGCCCGGCGATGCCGCGGATATGGGGATGCTCGAAGAAGAGGACCGGGGTGATTTCCAGCCCGTAGGTTTCGTTGATCCGGTTGGCGACCGTGGACAGGCCGATGCTGTCGAATCCCAGGTCGGTCAGGATCTGATCGACCGTGAAATCGCCGGGTTGCAGCTTGAGCAGGGAGCATACGAGCTCCACCAGGAATTTTTCGACCTGCCCGGGCAGGCCTCGCGGATCGATGACGGCTTGCGCGTTCCCGACGGCCTGGACCGGCTCCGGCGAGGCGTCCCGCTTCCGGATGCCCCAGGCGGTTTCCATCCTCTCCGGAATGGCCTCGACCACCACCATCTGGTTCCGGTCGGACTGCAGGGCCCAATCGAAGGCGCGCAAGCCGGTCATGGTCCGGAGCGGCTTGATGCCCAGGTTCTTCTCGAAAAAGATGCGGGCCTGGTCGTCCAGGCGCATCCCGCCTTCGGCCCAGATGGACCAATTGAAAGTCAGGGACTTGCCGTGCCGCCTGCCCTCGGCCCGCCTGGCCTCCCGCCAGCGGACGAAGGAGTCCATGAAGTGGTTGGCATAGGCATAATCGCATTGGCCCAGGTTGCCGCCCACGGCGGCCATGGAGGAGAAGGTCGCGAAGAAGTCCAGTCTCTCATCCCGGAGGGCCGAGTCCAGGTTCCAGGTGCCGAAGACCTTGGGAGCGACAACGG
>CBILQL010000270.1:0-6908 GCA_966238865.1 uncultured bacterium | reverse complement strand
CCGTCATGGCCACGGCCGCCTCCATGGGGAAGTAGAGGGAGAAGGCGGGCCGCAGCAGGGTTCCCAGGCCGAAGCCGGAGAACAGGGTGAGGGCGGAGGCGAGGCAGGCCGTGGCGCCGACTAGGATCCATTCCATGGGAGCTCCGCACGCGATCAGGCGCCGGCGGCGCCGTCAGGCCTCCAGCGAGAAGGGCGTGAAGCGCGTCTCCCGATCGAAGTAGTCCTCCGACTCGGCGCGCTTGAGGGCGATCACGATGCGGTAGGTCACCGGGGTCATCACCACCTCCCAGCCGGTCTTGAAGAGGTACTGGACGAAGGCCACCTTGATCACGTCGCCGGTGGCCCAGATGCCGGCGAAGGCGATGGCGTAGAACAGGGCCGAGTCGACCAGTTCGCCCACCAAGGTGGATCCGATGGTGCGCATCCACAGCCAGCGGCCCTCCGTCCGCACCTTCAGCTTGGCCAGCACGTAGCTGTTGGCGAAGCTTCCGGCCCAGAAGGCGATCATGGACCCGGCGGCGATGCGCCAGGCGTTGCCGAACACGCCCTCGAGCTGGCCCTGGTAGGTCCGCATCCACTCGCTGTCGGCGGGAGGCAGCGTGACGACCACCCAGGCCATGAAGGTGGCGAAGGCCAGGGCGCCGAAGCCGGTCCAGACCACGCGCCGATCGCGGGCGTAGCCGTAGACCTCGGTGAGGATGTCGCCGAAGATGTAGGAGATGGGGAAGAAGAGCACGCCGGCCCCGAAGGTCACCGTCCCGAAGAGTGGCAGATCGACGACCGCCTGCTTCGCGGCTCCGATGAAATTGGAGCAGACGAGAACGGTCACGAAGGCGGCCATCACCATGTCGAAGTACTTGTACTGCCTTTTCAAGTCGGTCCGCCTTTCGGTTGTCCGCGCCCGCGGGCGCTTCCAGGAGCTCTAAGGGTAGCCGGGATCCGGGGGGAGATCGGACCGCCGCGCCGCCGCGTTGGCGAGCGCGTCGCAGCGCTCGTTCTCGACGTCGCCGGCATGGCCGCGCACCCAGAGGAAGCGCACGGAATGCCGCGCCGCGAGATCCAGCAGGCGCTCCCACAGGTCCGGGGTGAGGGCCGGCTTCTTGTCCTTCTTGATCCAGCCCATGCGCTTCCAGCTCCGGGCCCAGCCCTCCTCCATGGCCTTCACCACGTACTGGGAATCGGTGTGGAGGATGACGTCCCGGCGGCCGCCCTTGAGCGCTTCCAGGGCGTCGATGACGCCCATGAGCTCCATTCGGTTGTTGGTGGTGAGGCGGTAGCCCCCGGAAAGCTCCTTGCGGCGTCCCTGGAACAGCAGCACCGCCCCCCATCCCCCGGGACCGGGATTGCCGAGGCAGCCGCCGTCGGTATAGATGATAACGGACTCTTCCATGCCTCCCGCCAATGTAGCACGGACCCGGGCTTCGCCCCAGGGGATACCCTGGCGGCGGACGGCGAGCCTACCGGCGGACGGTGAGGCGCGCGGCGCGGATGCGATCCAGGTCGGCGAGATCGGCGTCCAGGGCCTTGAGGACTGAGGCGGGATACCAGCCCTTGCGGAGCGTGGTCTCGCGGGTGAAGGCCGGCCCGGAGGCGGTGCTGTCCCGCCGGCAGGTCACCTTGAGGAGGGCGTCCTCGAGGTCGCGGCAGGGGATGTCCTGCTCCAGACCCTTGGCCCCGGCGGCCAGGAACACCGTCGTCTCCCGGGTCACCTGATCCTGGGGGAGATAGTAGCTGTCCGCCCGGGCGCTGTCGTAGAACCAGGCGGGGCGGCTGAACAGGTCGGGCGCGCTCCAGGAACTCGAATTCCCCTCCTCGGCCCAGGTACCGGACGCTTCCAGGTCCAGGTCGAGGCGGAAGGGATGCTCCCGATCCTCCAATCCCCGTTGCGAGCATTTCCGGACGCCGGCCGTGAATCCCAGCTCCCGCAGGATGGCGCGGCAGCCTTCCAGGGGATCGGCGGCCAGGGCATCCAGCCATTGACGCCGCGCCTGCGCGGCGGCCGGGCCCTGCAGCTCCACCGCGGCCTTGCGCAGGGCGGCGCCCTCCAGGGACACCTCCTGGCGCGTCGTGACGTAGGATGTGCCATGGGCGGGCTCGGGCAGGGGACGCAGCCGCTCCGTTTCCAGGGACAGGGCCTGCATGCCCGCGAACCCGGCGGGATAATCTCCCAGGCCGAAGCAGGGCGATTGGGGGAACGCGGCCCATTCGCGTCCGTCCGCGATCACCACGACCAGCGGCGTCTCCGCGGCCCCGGGATTGGCCGCCGCCGGATCCAGGCCTCCCCGGCCGCGCTGCCGGCTCAGCACGATTTCGGCCCGCAATCCCGCGGCCCGGCACATGGCCGCGAACAGCGCGGCGACCTGCGCCTCGGTGCCCTTGCGGCGCTCCAGCACGCCGTCCAACCCCCAGCCCCCCGCCTTCTCCGGCACGGGGGTCACCTTGTCCTGCACCCAGGCCAGCAGCCTCCGGGCCTTCGCGGTATCGGAGGCGCCCGCGCCGTCCGCCAGAGCCAGGGCCTGCGCGCGGGTCTCCGCGGACAGATTCAGCAGGCCGGGATCGAAGTCCCGCTTGCGCTTCTCGCGGGCCACGGCTTTCCAGGTGGACAGGCGCGTCCCCGAGGCGTTGCCGGAGTTGGTGAGCAGGATGCGCGGCCGGGCGGTCATGGCATCGGCGAAGGGCAGGCCGGCCAGGGGCATCACGTCGCGGGCGGTCCAGATCCGGGCGGGAGACGCGTGGCGGCCCCGCGATTCCAGGACCGGGCCCTCCAGGCCGTTGTAGGCGTGGGTCTCGAGCAGCAGGCCCTTGCCGGCGGCGATGCGCACCTCGCTCTTCAGCACCGGCACCGAGCGGTCCATGGACAGCTCCCAGAAGTCGATGGAGGAGAAGGGCCCCCGCTTGAGCTCCACCGTCACAGTGGATCCCCGTCCCACGTTCGGGACCACCACCAGGCCCTGCTTCTGGAAGGTGATCATCACCTTCTTCATGGGCACGGGGACGCGCCTGCCCGCGGAATCGAGGTGGACGACGTGCAGCCCCTGCACGGCGGTGTTCCATCCCTCCAGGTGCAGGACGCCCACCTGGGAGGCGCCTTCCTGGGTGAGGGCCTTGGCGGACATCCGCAGGCGGACATTGGCGATCGGGCCCGAATAGAACCCCCCGGTCTCCCATCGCAGGGTGAGCGAGTGGGAGATCTCGGGGTAATACCAATGATACCGGGTCCATTCCGCCTCCCGGGCGCGGACTTCCGCCTCGTCGCCGGGATCCCGCCGGTCCGGCGCCGGCTTGGCGCAGCCCGACACCAAGGCCAGGGCTGCCGCCCCGAGCAGCGCCGCGGCCGTCCATCGCATGGAAGGCTTTCCCGCATGTGCGGCCGTCGCCGGGGTCGAGGTTCCCGCCCTCATCGCGACACCGTCGCCACCGAGAAGCGGGCCAGGGTCTCCTGGAAGCTGCGCCTGAGATCCGCCTCCTCGGGGGCGAAAACCGGATCCCCCGGGGCGCCCAGGGCGAACTCGCGCCGCACCCGGCCGTCCTCCAGGGTCCAGGCCCCGCGCGCCGGCGATCCGTCCAGGCCCTGGTGGCGCAGCTGGCGGTATCCGTCCGGGAGGACCCAGGTGTCGGTCTGCTCGAAGGCGTGGGCGCGCCGTTCGCCCTCCTGATCCTCCCGGCCCAGCCCGGCATCGAAGATCCGGGGCAGGTCGAGCAGCAGGGCCCGCTCCCGCGCGGCCGGCACCATGCCGTCGGCGGCCTGGACGAAGCGGATCTCCAGGCTGTCCGGGCCCGGGGCGTCCCAGGCGAACTCGCGGGTGCGGAGGCCGAAGCGATCCGCGAGGAAGGCGCCCACCAGGGCGCGGGCCGCGGCGGGGTCGGGTTCGAAGTGCAGGGGCAGCCACAGGTCCTGGGCGGCCTTGCCCCGGAGGCGGAGGGCGCCGCGCAGGTCCCAGCCCCCGCCGTCCCTGGGGACCAGCGTCGACGCGGTCTCGATGCGGTTGCGGAAGCCCGGCTCCGGCCTCACCGTGTCCACGCGGCTCGCCCCCGCCTCGATCAGGAAGACCTTCTGGCCCAGGAGGTGCAGGTAGGAAGCGGTCCCCAGCTCGCCGGGCATGGTGGCGTCCAGGATCGCCGCGGTGCCGTCGGGACGGCGGCGCCAATAGACGGCATGATCGAAGGCGCCCAGGGCCGGGAACTCCTCCAGCAATTGCTGCCCTTCCCCGGATCGCACCAGGGCGATGCCGCCGCCCACGCCCTTCTCGGCCAGCAGGGCGCGCAGCAGGTTGGCCATCTCCTTGCAGTCCCCGTATCCGTTCTCCCATACCGTCCGGGGAGCCCGCGGGACCCAGGCGTTGAGGCCCCGGAAGTCGCCGAGGTAACGCACCCGGGACTTCACCAGGCGGAACGCCTCCGCGGACAGGGCGTCGGCGTCCCCGCCGCGGACGGAGTTCCCGCTGCGGACAGAGTCCCCGCCGCGAACGGCCTCAGCGCCGCGGATGCGCCCGGCCGCGGCCTTGATCTCCTTGGAGGCCTCCAGGCTGCCCTGCAGCATGCCGAGGTAATGATCTCCCAGCCGCTTCCAGGTCCAGGATTCCGCGCCTTCGGGGGGAACGCTGAAGTGCAGCGCCGCGTACCACTCCTCGGGGTAGCGGGGGCTGCGTTTGGGCAGGAGCCTCGGCAGATCGGCCGCGCGCAGGCGGATCTCGATGCCGCCCTCCGCGCGCGACGTGTCGACGGAAACCGCCAGACCTTCCCGGTTGCGCAGGGCCGCCTTGAACCGGCTCCCTTCCGGGGCCCGGAAGGATACGCAGCGGCGCAGGCACGGGAAATCCCCGCGCAACCCCTCCCGGGAGAGGAACTCGGGTCGCGTGAAGACGTCCCGGGTCTCGACCCGGATCACCAGCCCTTCGCCGTAGCGCGGGATGACGGCGGTGCGGTAGGAGCCGCTGGGCTCGACATAGAGGCCGCGGGGCCGGGGCCGTATCCTCTCCATGTCCCCTTCCGACGCCATCCAGCGTCCCCGATCGGGGTACCAGGCTTCGACTTTGATCCGGCCGGGCTCCTGCAGGATCTCGTTCTCATGGAAATGGATGCGCTCCAGCACCGCGGGATGCCCCCGGTTGACCCGGTGCCAGGTCACGCTGCGCCGCTCCAGCCGGTTCCGGCCGCCCTCGGAGAGGACGCGCCAGAAGGTGGAGTCGGAAAGCGTCACCACGGGCTCGCTACGCAGGGAGTCGGGGACCTGGACTTCCTCGAGGGGAAGCGGGGGCGGGGCCGGCTTGCGCGCGCAGCCCGCGGCCAGCCACAACAGGGCCGGCACGGAGGAGGCCAGGACAGCGAAGGCCGGGACGGCTTTCCCCCGTCCGCGGAATGCGGACTTTCTCCCTGGAGCGGCGGGAACTCCCGCGATCAAAACGCTGCCTCCAGTCCGAAGGACGGGGCGTAGGTCCACCCGCTCAGGGAGGCGATTTCGCCGCCGAAGAGCTTGAAGGTGCCGTAGTCCTGCCAGAAGGCGGACATGCCGGCGAGCAGGAAGACGCGCCGATAGCCGAGCCGCACGTTGGCGAAGCCGCCGAAGCTGTGGATGGTCCGCTCGCCGCGGAGATCCTCGAAAGGCCGCACGGTGTTCCCGTCCATCTTCTCCAGCAGCCGCAGGATCTCGGAATCGTATTCGATCAGGGCCAGGTTCCAGGCCGCGCCCAGGCCGAAGCCGCCGAAGCGGCCGTCCGCGCCGAAGGGCTTGCCCAGGACCAGGGGCACGAGGATGTCCTTGCGCGCGAACCGGTATTGCAGGATTCCCTGCAGCTTGCCCAGGTACGAGGGCAGCTCGAATTCCTGCCCGCTGTACTGGACGGCGAGGCTGCCGCGCCAGCCCGGCCCGCCGTCGACGGGTCCCAGGAATTGCACCCTGGCATCCAGCAGGTGCGCTCCGCCGGCGTACCGGTAGCCGGCATCCAGGCGCGGCCAGAGGCCGTAGCGGACATACAGGGACGTGTTGGCGCCCAGGGGGTCGAGGGAATAGGCGATGAGGGCCCGCGTCAGGTCGTTGAGCTCCCGGGCCGTGATCGCGACCCGGGCCGTGTCGGCCGAGATTTTGTCGGCCAGGTATTCGATCCCGTTCTCCAGGTTGTCGAACATGGATCGCGAGGTCTGGGTGGGGATGTTCGCGTCCATGCTCCCGCCGGCGCGGAACCGGCCCTTGGGCGTGGCTTCCGGGGACAGCGTGACGGAGCGGGGACCGGTGCAGGCCGCCGCCAGGAGGACGAGCAGGATGAGCGGGAAGTGCAGGAGGTGCGGGACGGATGTGGAGCGTGGACGCGGCCGGGAATGCGCAGGCGGTTTCCGGAGGAGCGCCGACACGGCTCAGGCTTTCGGTGCCGGGGTCGCCGGACCCTGCGACGCCGCGGCCGGCGCGCCGCCCGCGGCCTTGCTTTCCCGATGGCGCAGGTACAGGAACAGTCCGATGCCGGAGGCCATCATGGCGGCGCAGAGGAGCTGGCCCATGGAGAAGCGCAGGAAGACGAAGCCGAGATGCGCGTCCGGCTGCCGGAAGTATTCGATGCAGAAGCGGAAGAAGCCGTACCCGAAAAGGTACAGCGCCATCATGGAACCCGTGGGGAGCTTCCGCCCCCGCAGCAGGAAGAGGATGGTCCCCAGCACCAGGCCTTCGAACAGGCCCTCGTAGAGCTGGGAGGGATGCCGGAGCAGGGTGGGATCCGGGGATTCCGGGAAGTACATGCCGATGCCTGCCTGGGTGACCCGGCCGTACAGCTCGCCGTTGATGAAATTGCCCAGCCGCCCGAACGTATAGGCGAAGGCCGAGACCGGGAAGAAGAGATCGCAGAGGTTCCAGAAATCCGCGGCGGCGACGCCGGCCCGCTTCTGCTTGCGGCAGAACCAGGCGCAGGCGATGAAGATGC
>CBILQL010000269.1:0-6921 GCA_966238865.1 uncultured bacterium | reverse complement strand
GGGGCAGGGGAGGATTCCCGAAGGGGAAATCCCCGCATTGCACCGGCTTGAAATAGACGACGGAAAGCCCGCGGGCCCTGGCCCAAATCATCGCGGCCAGGGACAGGGCGCTTTTGCCCACGCCGGTACCCGTCCCCGTAATGAAAAGCGTGCGACCCATGCCCCTTGAAAATATCGTACTTGTGGCGTGAATTGACAAAAAAAGGGGGGTGACTTAGTTTATTGACCCCGGCCGCAAGGCTGGTAAAGAGGACGATTAGCTCAGTTGGTTAGAGTATCACCTTGACATGGTGGGGGTCGCTGGTTCAAATCCAGCATCGTCCATTTTTCAACCCCTTTTCGTAGCCCAGTTTCGAAATCTTCTCCCCGCACGATCCCCATCGGGAGTCCTATCCAGGCCGCTTCGCAGCCGGACAACCCCGCCATTTCGCCATCGAACAGGCTGCGCTCAGTTCGTTGACGCGGGGCCGGAGAGCGCGCGATTAAGGGCTCCGGCGGGCCGTGTTCCGATTGCGATGCGGTTTTGATCCCGTTCCCATTCCTTGCTATTTTTCCGGCTTTCCCCGGAGATTCTTCTTTGTCCACCATCCATGTCACCTTGCCCAACGGCGCCGTCCTGGACGTCGAATCCGGCTCCACCGTGCTCGACGTGGTCAAGAAAATCGGCCCCGGCCTGGCCAAGAGCGCCCTGGCCGCCGTCTACAACGGCAAGCAGCTGGATTTGAGCCGTACGCTCACCGAAGACGGCTCGCTGCAGGTCATCACGCCCAAGAGCCCCGAAGCCCTGGACATCGTCCGCCACTCCACGGCCCATCTCATGGCCATGGCCGTCACCGAGCTGTTCCCCGGGACCCTGCTCACCATCGGCCCCGTCATCGACAACGGCTTCTACTACGACTTCGACTCCACCCACAAGTTCTCGCCCGAAGACTTCCCCGCCATCGAGGAGAAGATGCGGGAGCTGGCGAAGAAGGAATTCCCGGTGGTCCGCTCGGTGAAGCCGCGCATGGAGGCCATCGCGTATTTCCAGCAGGACGGCCACAAGGAGCCCTACAAGGTGGAGCTGATGGAGGAGTGGACCGACGACACGGTCAGCTTCTACAGCCAGGGGCCCTTCTCCGACCTGTGCCGCGGCCCGCACGTCCCGGACACCGGGAAGCTCGGCCACTTCAAGATCCTGTCCGTGGCCGGAGCCTATTGGCGCGGCGACGAGCGTCGGCCCATGCTCCAGCGCCTCTACGCCACCGCGTGGCTCACCAAGGAGGACCTGGACAAGCACCTCTTCCAGCTGGAAGAGGCCAAGAAGCGCGACCATCGCCGGCTGGGCAAGGAGCTCGACTACTTCCACCTGGAAGAGGGCTCGCCGGGCATGGTGTTCTGGCATCCCCGCGGCTGGCGCCTGTACTCGGGCCTGATGCGCTACATCAACACCAAGCTGTCGCGCCGCGGCTACCTCGAGGTGCGCACGCCCGAGGTGGTGGACAAGTCCCTGTACGTCAAGTCCGGCCACGTGGCGAACTACTCCGACCTGATGTTCTTCACCCAGAGCGAGAACCGGGACTACGTCATCAAGCCGATGAACTGCCCCTGCCACGTGGAGATCTTCAAGCAGGGGCTGAAGTCGTTCCGCGACCTGCCCCTGCGCCTCGCCGAGTTCGGCAAATGCCACCGCAACGAGCTGGCCGGCGTCATGCACGGCCTCATGCGCGTGCGCGGCTTCACCCAGGACGACGCCCACATCTTCTGCACCGTGGACCAGATCGCCGACGAGGTCGCCGACTTCTGCCGCCTGCTCCAGGAGGTCTACTCCGACTTCGGCTTCACCGACATCCTGGTCAAGCTGGCCGACCGCCCCGAGAAGCGGGTGGGCGCCGACGAGGTCTGGGACAAGGCGGAGGCGGCCCTCAAGGAAGCCTGCCAGCGGGCGGGCCTTGCCTACGTGATGAACCCCGGGGAAGGCGCCTTCTACGGCCCCAAGCTGGAGTTCACCCTCCTCGATTCCCTGGGCCGCCATTGGCAATGCGGCACCATCCAGGTCGATTTCAACACCGCCGGCCGCCTGGGGGCCGAGTACGTGGCTACCGACGGGTCCAAGCAGGTCCCGGTCATGCTGCACCGGGCCATCCTGGGTTCCCTGGAGCGCTTCATCGGCATCCTGATCGAGAATTTCGCCGGGGATCTGCCCTTCTGGATAAATCCCCAGCAAATCCGGATTCTGCCCGTTTCCGAGAAATTCATGGACTATTGCCGCGAAATCAACGCAAAATTCCTGGATGCCGGCTTCCATTCCGAGGTCGATGATCGGAATGAGAAGATCGGGTACAAAATCCGTGAAGGTGAAAAGGACAAGGTTCCCTATCTGGTCATCCTGGGTGAGAAAGAGGTCCAGGCCGGGAAGGTTTCCCTCCGGAAACGCAAAACGGGCGATTTAGGTGCTTTTTCCTTAGACGAAGCCCTGGAAAAATTTAAATTTGAGATTTCCGCCAAAGGGGCATGACCCCTAGGGGTTGAACCCCTCGGGCACCTAAGCCCTTGGCTTCATTCGGACAATAATAGCGAAAGGCAGAGATTGCAAAGACGACCTTTTTTCCAACCCCCCAAAGAAACCATCCGCATCAACGAACATATCCGCACCTATGAAGTCCGGGTCATCGACGCCGACGGGAAGCAATTGGGTGTGTTGACGGTTCCGGCGGCCCTGGAAAAAGCCCGGGAAAGGGGATTGGACCTGGTCGAGGTAAGCCCCACGGCCCAGCCGCCGGTTTGCCGCATCATGGATTTCGGCAAGTACAAGTACGAAGTCTCCAAAAAACAGAAGGCCTCGAAGGCGAAACAGCACGTCATCAAGGTCAAGGAGATCAAGTTCCATCCCAAAACGGGTGAAAATGACTATAATTACCGCCTCGTTCAGGCGAAGGAATTCCTGGAAAAGGGTTTCAAGGTCAAGGCCACGGTGGTTTTCCGGGGCCGTGAAATGGCCCACATGGAATTCGGATCCCGCTGGCTGAAGAAGATGGCTGCGGATCTGGTTGGCGTGGGACAGGCGGAAACGGGCTCCATCCAAGAGGGCCGTAACGTGACCACCATTTTCGCACCGGTGAAGCATCACACGGGCGGAACTCCTCCCAAGCCCAAGCCGGCCGGTCCGGCCGCTTCGCCTGGATCACCAGCGGCTTCGGCGGCTCCCAAGGCGGGAGAGGCCAAGCCGGCCGCGGCTCCGGCGGTGCCCGCTGCGCAAGCAGCAAGCGCCGCTCCGGCGGCGCCGGGAGCGGGCGAAGGGCGCGCGGAAGTTTCCGCGGGCCCGGCGTAGTTTACTAGAGAAGGAAGGTTCCTCGTGCCCAAGATGAAGACCCATAGCGGCGCCAAGAAGCGCTTCAAGCTCACCGCCAACGGCAAGGTGAAGCGCCGCCGCAACAATATGAACCATATCAACGCCAAGATGAAGCCCGAGCGCAAGCGCCGCCTGGGCAAGGGCGATTACCTCGGCAAGTCCGACGAGTTCCGCGCCAAGCGGCTGCTCTGCGTGGCCTGAGCCGGACGCAGGATAACAGGAGAGAGCAATGCCCAGAGTAAAAAGCCGCGTCCCGGCCCGCAAACGCCATAAGAAGGTCCTGAAGGCCGCCCGCGGCATGTATGGCCGCAAGAAGTCGAACTTCCGCCTCGCCAAGGAGGCGGTGGACAAGAGCCGTCAGTACCAGTACGTCGGCCGCAAGGACAAGAAGCAGATCTACCGCTCCATCTGGACCGTGCGCATCAACGCCGCGGCCCGCGAGCTGGGTCTCACCTACTCCAAGCTCATCGCCGGCCTCAAGAAGGCGCAGGTCATCCTGGACCGTAAGGTCCTGGCGGACTTGGCTGTGTCCGACGCGGCCGCTTTTTCGAAGGTCGTCGAACTCGCAAAAGCTGCGTAATCGACTTTTTTTATAAACGGAAAAAATCCCCAATGCGAAGCGCCGGTTGGTTTTGGGGCCCACCCGTAGGGTGGGAAAGGGGATTTTTTCTCGCCGGCTCTCCTCGCCCCCATACGGGGGCTGCGGGCTCCTTCCAATCGAGAACCTGATAAGCAGGTTGCTCTGGAAGCCTGAAAGGGAAGAACCGGAATCGGTTTAATAAACCCTGGGGCTTTGCCCCGGGGTTTTTTCATTGCATCCGTTCGAGTTGCTAATTTTAGCGAAGCGGGGAAATCCCATCGATCGCCGGTTGGAAATCGACGGTCGAGGAACGGTTACGACCGTTGATGAACACGGATCACTGAACCAAGGCAGTTGAGGCATAGCATGGCCACCGTCGAGGAAATCAAGAGCCAGTTCGACAGGGATTTGTCGGGGCTGGAGGCCGTGCTGGACGGCGGAGCCGGGGCTTCTCCGGCCGGCGCCGGGACGGGCGGCGCGGAGGCCGCGGCATCCGGCGGGCCGGCGGCGTTGGAGCGGCGCTTCGACGAGGTCAAGGCGCGCTACCTGGGGAAGAAGGGGGAGATTTCCGCCCTGCTCCGGGCCATGGGGGGACTGCCCGCCGAGGAGCGGCCCGCCTTCGGGAAGCGCGTCAACGAGCTGCGCGACTATGCCGACGGGCGCCTGGCGGCCCTGCAGCAGAAGGTGGGGGAGGCCGCCATCGAGGCCGGCCTCAAGGCCGGCGCCGCGGACGCCACCCTGCCCGGCTACCGCGTGCCCCTCGGATCGCTGCATCCCCTGACCCAGGTGCGCGACGAGATCGTCGCCTTCTTCCACGGCCTCGGCTTCGAGCTGGCGGTGGCGCCCGAGGTGGACGACGACTGGTACAACTTCGAGGCGCTCAACATCCCGCCCGACCACCCGTCCCGTGACATGCACGATACCTTCTACGTGGACGATCGCGTGGTGCTGCGCACCCACACGTCCAACACCCAGGTGCATTACATGGAGCGGCACCGGGAGCCGCCCATCCGCATCATCGCCCCCGGCTTCGTCTACCGCGTCGACAACGACGCCACCCACAGCCCCATGTTCCAGCAGGTGGAATGCCTGCTGGTGGACGAGGGCGTGTCCTTCGCCCACCTCAAGGGCACCCTGTACCTGTGGGTGAAGCACATGTTCGGTTCCGACGCGAAGCTGCGCTTCCGCCCCAGCTATTTCCCCTTCACCGAGCCCTCCGCGGAGATGGACATGACCTGCTATTTCTGCAAGGGGCGCGGCTGCCGCACCTGCAAGCAGACGGGCTGGATCGAGATCGGCGGCTGCGGCAGCGTCGATCCCAATGTGTTCGCGAAGGTGGGCTGGGATCCGGAGAAGTACACCGGCTTCGCCTTCGGCTTCGGCATCGACCGGATAGCCATGCTGCGGTACGGGATTCCGGACATCAGCTACTTGACGAAGAACGACAACAGGTTTTTAAGGCAGTTTTGACGTGACGGGCTTTTCGTTTTTTGTTTTCCGTTTTTAGCGGGGAGATGGGCGCCTGGGTCCTGCCCAGGGCCGGTCCCCGGCGCTTCCCGGGCGAGGGAAATCCCTCCTCAACTAAAAACGGAAAACAAAAAACGGAAAACGAAAAACATAAAACCTCCCGACATCGACACCACCGAGGCATTATCACATGGAAGTCTCCCTCAACTGGCTCCGCAAGTACGCCGATCTCCCCGACGACCCCGCCGTCCTCTCCGAGGCGCTGACGTCCCTGGGCCTCGAGGTGGAGGGCGTGCGCCGCCTGGGCGGCATCGACGGCGTGGTGGCCGCCGAGGTGGTGGAATGCGCCCGCCATCCGGAGGCCGACAAGCTGAGCCTGTGCCGCGTCAGCGACGGGACCGAGACCTGGCCCGTGGTGTGCGGGGCCCCCAACGTGGCCAAGGGCCAGAAGGTGCTGCTGGCCAAGGTGGGCGCCGAGCTGCCCTCCCCGGAGGGCGGGACATTCAAGATCAAGAAGGCCAAGATCCGCGGGTCCGAGTCCCTGGGAATGATCTGCGCCGAGGACGAGCTGGGCCTGGGCGAAGGGCATGAGGGCATCCTGGTACTGGACCCTTCCGTGCCCGCCGGCACGCCCATGAAGGCCATCCCGGGGATGAGCGACGCGGTGTTCGAGCTGAACGTCACCCCCAACCGCCCGGACGCCCTCTGCCACCTGGGCGTGGCCCGCGAGCTGGCGGCCCGCTTCGGGAAGCCCCTGCGCCGGCCCGCCCAGCCACTTGCGGAGTCCGGCGCGCCCGCCGCCTCCCAGGTCTCGGTGCGCATCGAGGACATCGCCGGCTGCACCCTGTACGCCGGCCGCATCATCCGGGACGTGCAGGTGGGACCCAGCCCCGCCTGGCTGGTCCAGGCCCTCAAGTCCCTGGGCAAGAAGAGCATCAACAACGTGGTGGATCTCACCAATTACGTGCTGCTCGAGCTGGGGCAGCCCTCCCACGCCTTCGACCTGGATCGCATCCGCGGCGGGCAGGTGATAGTCCGCCGGGCCCGGGCCGGGGAGCGCCTCACCACTTTGGACGGCGTCGACCGGAGCCTCACCGCCGAGGACCTCGTCATCGCCGACGCCGAGCGGCCGCTGGTCCTGGCCGGCGTGATGGGCGGCAAGGACAGCGAGGTCTCCGCCTCCACCCGCAACATCTTCCTCGAGCTCGCCTATTTCAATCCCGCCGTCGTGCGCCGCCAGGGCAGGCGCCACGGCCTGTCTTCCGACTCCTCCTTCCGCTTCGAGCGCGGCGTGGACCCCCTGGCCGTGGAGGCTGCCGCCGACTACCTGGCCGCCCTCATCGCCGCCTGGTGCGGCGGCTCCGCCGCGCCCTCCGCGACAGCAGGTGCCGCCGGCTCCGCCGCCGTGGCCCCGGGCCGCGTCGTCGACGCCTCCCCGGAGCATCCCAAGTCCCCGCGCGTCGTCTACCTGCGGCCCTCCCGGGTCTCCCGCCTGATGGGCGTCCACGTGGAGCCCGCCGATCTCGGGCTCCGGCATGCGCAC
>CBILQL010000268.1:0-6932 GCA_966238865.1 uncultured bacterium | reverse complement strand
AAGTTCACCTACGACGCCATCATGAACCCGCTCTCGGACGTGCGCCCGGAAAGCCGCCAGGCTCTCGAGGTGATCAAGAGCGTCTCCGTCCTGGGCGACTACGTGGTGAAGTTCGACTTCCACCAGAGCGTCGCCGAGCCCGAGCGCCGCTTCCTCTTCAAGATCATCCCCGCCCACCTGTTCGGCGGCAAGACCGTGCTTTCCAAGTTCTCCAAGTTCAGCAAGAACCCCGTCGGCACCGGCTACTACAAGTTCGACCGGGAGACCAAGAACCACGACGTCCTCCTGAACGCCTTCAAGGACCACTACGGCGGCGCCGCCAACATCGAGGAAGTGAAGATGGTGTACCAGCCGGAGATGTCCCTGCTGGTGCAGAGCCTGCTGCTCAACGCCATCGACCTGGTGGTGGAGGTGCCCCCGGGCAAAATCGCCGAGATCGCGAACACGGGCAAATTCATGATCATCCCGTACAACTCGCTGGCCTTCGCCTTCTTCGGGTACAACAGCAACAACCCCATCCTGCGCATCAAGGAGGTCCGGCAGGCCTTCACCATGGGCATGGACCGCAACAAGATGCTGGAGGACATCTACTTCGGGAAGGGCGAGGTGATCTCGGGCCCGTTCTCCCCGGCCTCCTGGGGCTACAACCCTGACGTCGCGGCCTGGCCCTACGACCCGGCCAAGGCGCGCGCCCTGCTGGCCAGCGTGGGCATCAAGGACACCGACGGCGACAAGATCGTCGAATACAAGGGCATCCCGCTCAAGTTCCGGCTCAAGATCCCCATCTACAGCGGCAACGAGGGCGGCCTCTCGGTGTGCCTGCGCTTCCAGAACTACATGAAGGCGCTGGGCGTGCAGATCGAGCTGCAGCACCGCGAGTACGAGAAGTGGAAGGAGGAGGTCAAGGCCAAGCACGACTTCGACATCGTGTTCGCGGAATGGCTGTTCGACAACTCCTCGGACATCTCCTCGCTGTTCCACTCCTCCAAGAGCCAGCCCCCCACCGGCGACAACTTCATCTCCTACTCCAATCCGAAGGTGGACAGCCTGCTGTCGAAGTTCTCCACCACCATCAACCACGAAGTGCGCCGCCGCATCAACTACGAGCTGCACGAGATCCTGGCCCAGGAATGCCCCTACACCTTCCTCTGGACCCTGGAGAAGAACGCCGCCATCGAGAACAAGGTCAAGAAGGCTGTGGTCCACCCGTACCGCTTCTTCACCTTCATCAACGACTGGTTCATACCCGAGGACGAAAGGGACTGACGGACATGGCACCCTATATTCGCACAATCCCGGCCCTTTGCCTGTCCGCGGCCGCGCTAGGCCTCATGGCCTGCGGGACCACCATGAGCGGCCACGTGGTCAAGCCCGACGGCTCCCGCCTCAGCGACCCCAACGTGGTGGTCTACACCAGCCCCCGGACCCAGTCGGTGAAGGCCGGCAAGGAAGGGCAGTTCAAGATCGGCAAGAACGTGGTGGAGGAGAACGAGTACACCCTCATCGCCGAGGACAAGGACGGCAACATGGGCTATGTCCGCTCCTTCAAGCCCAAGAAGGGCGGCAACAAGAACATCGTCATCCGCCTGTCGCGGGAAGTCGACGGCAAGGACGCGGTGATGGAAGGCGGCCCGTCGGAGGGCCAGACGTCGGGATTGGGCGAGAAGATCCTCAAGTCCAGCCCGTAGGCCTGCGGGGGGGATCCGGTGAAGACCCGGCTCCGTTTGTATTTCGTTTTTAGTTTTTCGTTGGGGATGTCCCGGGGGTGTTGATAATAGCGCACGGACAGCGTATGCTGTTTCTGGCAGCGCTGCGATGCCGGTTTTCCTCCCCCAACGAAAAACAAAAAACGAAAAAATAAAAACGACCAAAGAGCCCCCACCGAGTTCCCACCGAATCCCATGCCCCACCTCGCCAGGACCGCCGGACTTTTCGCAGGCTCCCTGCTCCTCGTCTCCCTGCTCATCTTCGCCATCGTCCACCTGACGCCCGGCGACATCGCCGCCATCCACAACCTGTCCGCGGCCACGGCCAGCTCGCTGCACCTGGACCGCCCGCTGCCCGTCCAGTACGTCCTCTGGCTGCGGGACTGCCTGGCGCTGGACTTCGGCATCTCCATGGTGGACGGCACCAGGGTGTCGGCCCTCATCCGCGAGTACGCCCCGCCGACCCTGTACCTCACCTTCGGCAGCCTGTTCCTCTCCCTGCTGATAGCCGTCCCTCTCGGCGTGTACCGGGGCCTCCGGCCCGTCTCGCCCCTGGGCAAGACCCTGAGCCTCATGGTGTACACCGTCTCCTACGTCCCCGTCTTCGTGCTGGGCTATATCGTCCTGGCGGTGGTCTTCGGGGTGTTCGAATACTTCGTCACCGTGCCGCCCGAGGGGCCGTTCCGCTTCTGGCCGTGGCTCAGCTACTACGGCCTGCCCATCCTCGTGCTCGCCGTCGGCAACGGCACGGTGGGCGAGTTCGTGCGCTTCATCTCCCTGGAGGTGCAGAACGTGAACGGGGCCATGTTCATCAAGGCCGCCCGCGCCCGGGGCAGCCGCCTGTGGCGCCACTTCTTCAAGTCCATGGTGCTGCCCATCTTCAACATCGTGGTGACCAACATGGCCGTGCTGCTCGGCGGCCTGGTGGTGGTGGAGCGCATCTTCAATTTCCGCGGCCTGGGCTGGCTGAGCTGGGAAGCCACCCTGAAGCGCGATTTCACCGTCATCATGGGGCTCACCCTCGTGATGGCCTTCATCATCCGCCTCTTCATGCTGCTCAACGATCTGCTGGCCGTCTGGCTGGACCCGAGGCTCAGGGAGTGACCCGTGGCGCCTAGGCTCGCCGGCATCCGGCGCACCCTGCGGCAGCCCGGCAGCTACCGCATCCTGGCGGGAGGCTTCCTGGTGCTCCTGCTGGCCCTGGCCACCCTCACGGGGGGGGCGTGGACCGATTGGGAGGCCGACGAGATGGACCTGGAGAACATCCTGGTTCCCCCGGAGCCGGCCTGGCTCAAGCGCCTGCTCGCCACCGACAAGGGCCTGCGCCTCCATGAGCGCAACAAGGCGGGCATCCGCCAGGCGCCCGGAGCCCCCGCGCGCGAGGATGCCGAGGACGGGGACGAGCTGGACTTCCTGTCGTCGTCCGGGGACGGGGCCGAGTCCGGAGGCGCGGCATCCGGCGACGGCGCTCCCCGGCGCTCGCACTACCTGGGGACGGACAAGAACGGCCGCGACATGCTCGCCCTGCTTGCGGCCGGGGCCCGCACCTGCTTCGCCCCGGGACTGGTCACCTGCTCCGTGGCCCTCGGCCTGGGCGTCCCCCTTGGGCTGCTCGCGGGGTACTACGGCGGGCGCTTCCGAAAGCTGGTCGGCGTCCTCAACGGCACCGTGCTCTCCCTGCCGCGCCTGGTGCTCATCCTGGTGGTGATCTGCGCCCTGGAGCCCAACGTGTACTACACCATGGCCGTGCTGGGCGCGACCCTGGTGCCGCGCGTGTCCGAGCTCATCGCCACCCGCGTGCGCATCCTCTCCAACATGGGGTTCATCCTGGCCGCCAAGGAGGCGGCGCTCAGCGATTTCAAGATCCTCTACCGCCATCTCTTCTGGTACCAGAACCGGGCCGTCTTCTTCATCCAGTTCTCGCTGATCATGGCCGAGTCCATCCTGGTGGAGACCACCCTGAGCTACCTCCAGTTCGGCACCAAGCCTCCGGAGGTCTCCTGGGGCAACATCATCGAAGGCAGCCAGATGTCCTTCTTCAGCGGCTTCTACTGGATCACCGCCTTCCCCGCCGCGGCCATCATCCTGGCCATCCTGGGATTCTTCTACCTCGGCGACGGGCTCAACGCGCGCCTGGCCTGGCGCGAGGGGCGGTGACATGGATCCCGGCGTGGAGAACGGACCGCTGCTCTCGATCCGCGACCTGAGCGTCTGGTTCGGCCAGGGGGGTAGCTACCTCAAGGCCGTGAACCAGGTGTCCATGGAGGTGGGCCGGGGGGAGATCGTCGGGCTCATCGGCCAGAGCGGCAGCGGCAAGACCACCTTGGCCATGGCCCTGCTGGGCCTGGTCAAGGGCTATCCCGGCCTCTGGGACGGCCAGGCCTGGCTCGACGGCAAGCCCCTGCTGCCCGACCTGAAGCCCTTCATCCGCACGGGCGGGGCCCGGACGCAAGGCGGGGCCGCCTCCGGCCCCGGGGCCGCCGCCGCGCCGGGCTTCACCGTGGACAAGCGCTACATCCCCTTCCTGCGCGCCCAGCGCCGGCAACTCCGGGGGTTCCTGGGCCGCGAGATCGCCACCATCTTCCAGGAGCCCAAGGCCTCCCTGGATCCCTTCTATACCGTGGGCGAGCACATGCTCGAGGCGCTGGAGCGGAACCTCGATCGCCACGGGGCCGCCCGCGACCGCGCGGCCATGAAGGCGGTGGCGGTGGGGCTGCTGAAGGACGTGGGCCTGGTGGACGCGGAGAACCTGTGGGACCTGCATCCGCACGAGATCAGCGGCGGGATGGCACAGCGGGTGATGATCTCCATGGCGCTGTGCGCCAAGCCCAAGCTGCTCATCGCGGACGAGCCCTCCACGTCCCTGGACGTGACCACCCAGGCCAAGCTCCTGCAGCTCTTCCTCCGCCTGCGGGAGAAGCACGGGCTGTCCATCCTCGTCATCTCCCACGACATCGGCGTCATCCACGAGATCAGCAGCCGCCTCTACGTCATGCACCGGGGATCGGTGGTCGAGGCCGGCGCCTCCGCCGACGTACTGGCCGTACCCAGGCATCCCTACACCGCGTCGCTGCTCGACTCCTTCTCCCGCTTCGGCGAGAAGCTCCCCCCGCCGCCCTCCGACCCCGATGCCGGGGAAGGCTGCGCCTATCGCGGCATGTGCGCCGCCTACCGCGGCCTCCTCTCCCCGGAAGAGCGGGGCCGCTGCGAGCGGGAGAAGCCGGCGGGCCAGGCGGAATCCGGCGTCCATCCCGGGCAGGCCTGGGCGAAATGCCATTTCCCCGATCGCACCAAGGCCCACGGGCCGGGGACGCCGTCCCACATCCACCTGGGCCGGGCCATGGACGCGGAGGCCGGGGAGGAGGTCCTCCTCTCGGCGCGCAACGTGCGCAAGGCCTTCTCCCAGGGGAAGCGATCCTTCCTGGCGCTGAACGACGTCTCCCTGGAAATCCACAAGGGGCGGACCTACGCCCTGGTGGGGGAGAGCGGATCCGGGAAGAGCACTTTGGGGCTTTCCATCATGGCCCTGCAGGGCGTGGACGGCGGGGAGATCCGCTACGCGGGCCGCGACCTGCTGAAGCTGGACAAGGCCAGCCTGCGCGCCCTGCGCAAGGAGGTGCGGATGCTGTTCCAGCACCCGGAAGGCGTGCTCAACAGCGGCATGACGATAGCGGACATCCTGGCCGAGGGCCTGGAGCGCGAGGGGGCCATGCCGGCCGAGGAGCGGCGGCGGAGGGTGGCCGAGGCCCTGGAGCAGGTGCGCCTGGATCCGGCCCACGGGGACCGCTATCCGTCCAACCTCAGCTCGGGCGAGAAGCAGCGCGCCACCATCGCCCGCGCCCTCATCACCCGCCCCGCCTTCCTCGTCTGCGACGAGCCGGTGGCCAGCCTCGACCTGGCCATCCAGAGCCAGGTCATGTCCCTCCTCAAGGAGTTCCAGCGCCACCTGGGGCTCACCTACCTGTTCATCTCCCACAACCTGTCCCTGGTGAAGATCCTGGCGCATCGCATCGGGGTCATGTACATGGGCTACCTGGTGGAAGAGGCGCGCGTGGAGCATTTCACCGTGGAAGGCGTGCGCCACCCCTACACGCGCTTGCTGCTGGCCTCCACGCCCAGCCGCGGGGACGCCGGCATCCAGGCCGTCCTGGCCGATTATCCGGACGTGGAGCCGGTGCGCCTGGAGGCGGGCTGCCCCTTCCGCAACCGCTGCCCGGTGTACCTGTCCCGGCGGGACGCGGTCTGCGAGACGGTCATGCCGCCGCTACGGGAGGCGGAGCCCGGGGAGCGGGTGGCCTGCCACTTCCCCCTGAATGCCCCCCCGCAATAAGCCCTGGAAACGGAAAGGGCCGCTCGTGCGGCCCTTCGTCGTTCCTTAACCGGCCCTGGGGGCCGGCCCGCCATGACGGCGGAGAATTCAGATCCCCTTGATGAAGTCGTTCACGTCCTTGGAGGTGTTCAGCTCGATCTTGAGGTTGGTGATGTCGTCGATGGCGATGTGGACGTCGCGGACAGGGGCGCCGGCCTTGTGGGTGGCGCGCTGCTCGGCGGGCTTCACGATGAGCGACGTGTGGTTCTTGGCGCCTTCGCGCGCGTTGATGTTCTTCAGGATGCCCTGGACGGTGGTCATTTGCAGGTTACCCTGGATCTTCTCGATCTCGCTTTCGTCGATCTCGAAAGTCTTCCCGTAATAATACATGAGGGCGGAATTGCAGGAGGGACAGTTCAGCACGATCATGTAAGCCTCGGACCCGAGAAAAAGCTCGCTGACTTCCTTGCAGTGCGGGCATTTGACGTAGAGAGGTTTCATGAGCGCTCCTGTCTATACCGGCAAAATACAAACTTCACCGGTGTGCCTGTTCTAAGTCTATTGTTAACCCCAGGGTGTGTCAAGTGGATTTCGGCCGCGCCTGCGGCCTCCTCCCGGTGGGTGCTGCCGCCGTCACGGTCGCCCGCCAGCCCCGCTGCCATGGGCTTTGCGGCCCGACGTCGCGGGCCCGCATGCCCGGGGACGCCGCGGATTCCCGCTTCGCGGCACCGGCGCCGAGGGCTCTCCAGCCGCCCGGCATTTCGAGCCGCGACAAGGGGTTGCGGCCGGATTTTTCGCCTGCGGATCCGGCCTGGCGGAGGCCCGGGAAGGAATTTTTATATCCTTAGGAGGCTAAGCCGCCGGGCGCCGGCGCCTGATCCGAACCAGGCGCTGGCGCCTGATCCGAACCAGGCGCT
>CBILQL010000267.1:0-6934 GCA_966238865.1 uncultured bacterium | reverse complement strand
GGGCCGCACGATGACCCCCTGCCTGAGCAGGTCCTCGTGGACCTCCACCGCCGGGCGGGCGGTGCGGAAGCAGATGAAGTTGGCCTGGGTGGGGAGGAACTCGAGGCCCAGGCGACGGAAGGCGTCCTCCAGGAAACGGCGCCCCAGATCGTTGTTGGCCACCGAGCGCGCCACGTAGTCCGCGTCCCGCAGGGCCGCCAGGGCGGCGGCCTGGGCCGGGAGGTTGACGTTGAACGGCGTCTTGACCCGCCCGCATTCCCGCACCACCAGGGGATGGGCGAAGCCGTACCCGAGCCGCAGGCCCGCCATGCCGAAGATCTTGCTGAAGGTCCGGCTCACGATCAGGTTGGGATGCCGGGCCAGCAGATCCACGCAGCGGGGGAAGTCGGGTGCGGTGGCGTATTCGCAGTAGGCCTCGTCCACGACCACCAGCGTCCCCAGGGGGACGTCCGCGAGGAGCCGCTCCAGCTCGGCCTGGGTGAAGTAATTGCCGGTGGGGTTGTTGGGATTGCAGAGGAAGAGCAGCTTCGGCTTCCGGCGCAGGCGGCGGCGGAAGCCCTCGAGGTCGTAGCGCATGTCCTTGAGGGGAACCTTGTCGATGCGGCCGTCCAGCACCCGTCCCGAGAACTCGTATTCCGAGAAGGTGTTCTCCGAGCACAGCACGGTCTCGCCGGGATTGAGGAAGGCGGCGGCGATGTTGAGCAGCACCTCGTCCGACCCGTTGCCGACCATCACCTGATCGGGAGCGAGGCCATGGGCCCCGGCCAGCGCGTTCCGCAGGGCGCGGCTGGCCCCGTCGGGATAGAGGTGGACATTGCGGATCGCCTCCCCCAAGGCCTCCACCACGCGCCCGCTGGCCCCCAGGGGATTCTCGTTGGAGCCCAGCTTGGTGATGACCGGCGGATTGTACAGGGCCCGCACGTCCTCGATGGACTTGCCGGGCACGTAGGGCTTCAGGGCCTGGATGGACTTGCGCGCCAGGCGGAGGACGAACGCCTCGTCGAACGCGGGCACGGCCGCCTGCCGGGCCTTGGCGCGCGGTTTCGCTGGCGCTTTGCTGGCACTCTTGGCCGCATGCGTCGCTTCTTTGCGTCCGGCCTTGGCGCTGGGGGCGGGCCTGCGGGCGGGTTTATTCGCAGATTTGCGGCTGGTCTCGCCCTTGCGAGATTTCTTCTCGGGTTTCGGCATAGGAGTTAATGTCCAAAGTAGTCATTCCCCGTCCCGCCCGGAGGCCAAGGTATTTTCGCCGCAAGCACCCGGAGACCCGGACAGGGACCCGCAGCCGTAACCGATTCGTCCGGAGTCCGAGGCCGCCGCACGCCCCACCCACGTCCACGCGCGTCAAAACTCCCGCAGCCAGAAACCCGGGTCCGCGGAATTCGAGGAATAGTCCTGCCCGACCGACCGGCCCGAGGCCGCCTCCCGGAGCGCGCCGTCGAAGCGTCCGGTGCCGGCGATGAGGTCGGCCACGCCCGGGCCCGCGGGGCGGACATCCGGCACGGGCATGGGGGCCGCCTCGTAGCGATCGGCGAGGATGGCGTGCACCTTCTCGTGCAGATCGAACGGGGAGAACGGCTTGGGCAGGAAGGCCGCGTTCAGGTACTTCATCCAGTGGCGGACGGGCCGGGTCTCCTGGCAGGCGGACATGCACAGGACCTGGGTCTGGGGGAAGAGCCGGAGCACGTTCTCGGCCAGCTTGATGCCGCTCACCGGCAGCAGGTTGATTTCCGTCACCAGCAGGCGGATGCCGTGGCCGTGCTGGGCCGCCAGGAACAGCCCGTCGTAGGCGTTGCGGGCTTCCAGCACCCTGCACCCCGCTCCCGCGAGGAAATCCCGCATGGCGGTGCGCAGTTCCAGGTCGTCGTCCACCAGCAGCACGGTGCTGCGCTCGTCGGGCGCCGCGGGTTCCTGCCAGGGGGTATCCAGGATTTCCATGCTTCCTTCGCGGACCGCCTCGTCCGGTCCTTCACGTTCGCGCCCGCTTTCGTGCCCCAGGGGCTCAGCGGCCTCAAGGCCCGGCGGCCCCAAGGCCCGGCGCGGCGGCCTCCGCGACGCGGTTCGCAGTCCGCGGCTCCCGCCGCTTCCATTGTACCGGGGATTCCCGATCCGTTCAAGGCCGCGTCGGCGTGATTTCCGGTACGGCGCCGGTCAAATCGCTTCCCGGCGCTTCCCGTTCAGCCCCGATGCCCAAAGGGCCCTCCAAAATCCTATAATTCCCGCAGTGCCGGCCCCGGCGGGCCGCTCCGGAGGGATGCCGATGCGCCGTAACCTGTGTGCTACACTCGCCCTGGTGGCCGCGCTCGCCCAGCGCGCCTTGCCGCTGAACCCGATCCACGACGCGTCCTACAACCTGGTTCCGCGCGGCAAGTTCGCGTCGCGGGCGGTATTCTCGGTCGCCGGCGCCGTGGATTCGCGCGCCGACGGCGCCTGGAGCCTGCCCTTCTCCCTGAGCCTGGAACCGGTCCCCCGGGCGGAGCTGGGGGCGGGGCTCAAGACCTACTGGGGAAACGGCGGGGACAGCCACATCCCGTACCTGGTCCTGGGCGGCAAGTACCTGCTTTCCCGCGCCACCACCCTGCAGGCGGACGTGCTTCTGGGCGTGGACCGCGGCTCCGGCAAGGGGTTCTCCCTGGGTCTGCACCACCGCGAGGGGCATGGCGGCCGCCTGTTCTCGCGGTTCACGGGGCGCTTCGGCTTCATGGAAGCCCTGGTGCGTGACGATGCCCTGATGGCCTTGGAAGCGGCCTGGTATCCGACCCTTTCCATCACGAGACCCCTGTCCCTGGAGATGGGACTCATCGCCTCGAGCCAGACGGAGAACTTCGATCGCCACTTCGCCCTCGATTTGAAGCCGGCCCTGCAGGTCCACATCGGCCGCGAACGCACGGTGGAATCCGCCGTCTATCTGGGGCTGGCCGGGGACAACCGGGAGGACCTGCGGGCGCAGGTGACCGTCATCTACGGGTTCTGAATCCGGACGCCCGCCGGGCCGCCGGCGTCACGATCCCTTCGCCGAGGCCGCGGCCTTGCGGGCCGCCTCCAGGACCAGCTCCAGCTTGCTCTGCAATTCCTTGTCGTCCTTGCGCTCTCCCAGGATGAGGCTCACGTAGCTGGTGATGCCCATGAGGGCGTTGTTGAGGATGTGGAGGGTTTCCGGTGACATGGGCCTGGTCCCGCCATCGTCTTCAGGGGCGGCGTCGGTGACGCGCACGGCCACCTCCAGGCCGTCCTGGGAGGCGGACGCGCGCTGGAAGCGCAGGGTCTTCATGGCATAGGCGGACAGCAGGGCGCCGTGGTAGACCAGCCAGGCCTTTTCCATGAAGGGATTCAGGGTCATCCTGCGGAGGGACGCCTCGTTATCGACGAAGGGGAGCTTGAAGGGCCCGGGGAAGGTCACCTCCAATTCGAAGGCGAAGCCGATGCCCTGGATGAACTCCTGGAGTTCCTGGGACAGCAGCCCCTGGGACTTGAGGTGCAGGCCTTCCAGGTGCCCGGCGTCGGCCAGGATCTGGGCGAGGCGCGGGGGCAGCCCGGGGGCGCCGGCGGCTTCGGTCCCCGGGCCCTGGGCGTCGGAGTCCCATTCCATGCGGGTGGACAGCGCCTCCAGATAGCGCAGCAAGTGGGCCAGGAAACCTTGGGTCCTCTCGAAATCCGACCGCTCCATCGAGCCCCTCCCGGAGGAAAAGGTAACTAATCGGCTTTTGGAGCCGCGTGGCCAATTTTCTAATGTTGATGGGCGGCACCCCTTGCATGGACTCCCTTAGAATCACCGAAATCTTCCATTCCATCCAGGGCGAAGGCTATCATGCCGGCACTCCCGCCGTGTTCGTGCGCGGGGCGGGCTGCAACCTGGCCTGCGATTTCTGCGACACGGATTTCTCCCTGCGGGAGCGGCTGGCTCCCGGGGCGGTGGCCGACAGGCTGTCCGCCTTCCCCTGCCGGTTCGTGGTGCTGACCGGCGGAGAACCCACCGCGCAGGCGCGGGGCTTCCGCGCCCTGGTGGACCTGCTCCACGACCGCGGGTACTACGTCACCCTGGAGACCAACGGCACCTCCGAGGACACCCTGGGGGCGGACTGGGTGACGGTGAGCCCCAAGCTGTCCCAGAAGGGCGCCTGGAACCTGAAGCGCGGGCAGGAGCTGAAGCTCGTCTACGAGGGTCAGGACCTGGCCGCCTACGAGGCGTCCGAATTCGAGCATTACTTCCTCCAGCCCAAGGAGATCCGCACCGCGGCCTGGGGCAAGGGGGAGCGCGACGTGGAGAGGACCCGGGCGGAATGGGCGCGCACCGCGGCCGCGGTGATGGCCAACCCGCGCTGGCGGCTGTCCATCCAGCTCCACAAGGAATTGGGCCTGCGCTGATGGAAGTCGCGGACTTCGACCTCAAGAAGCGCGACGCCCTGGTGGTGTTCTCGGGCGGGCAGGACTCCACCACCTGCCTGCACTGGGCGCTGCGCGAGTTCCGCTCCGTGCGCGCGGTGTTCTTCGACTACGGACAGCGTCATGCCGCGGAGCGCGACGCGGCGGAGGCGATCGCCGGCCGTCTCGGGGTGCCCCTGAGGACGTTCCGGCTCGACGTGTTCCGGGAGCTGGGCGGCAACGCCCTGCTCGACCCTTCCATGGCTATCGACGCCGCCGCCGGGCCCGGCGACCTGCCCAACACCTTCGTCCCCGGCCGCAACCTCATCTTCCTGGCGCATGCCGCGAGTTACGCCTACACCCTGGGCATCCGCGACCTGGTGACCGGAGTGTGCCAGACCGATTACAGCGGCTACCCGGACTGCCGCGACGCGACCATCCGCAGCCTGGAGACGGCGCTGGGACTCGGCCTCGATTGGACCGGGCCCGGCCGGGCCTTCCGCATCCATACACCCCTCATGTTCATGTCCAAGGCCGAGTCGGTGCGCTGGGCCGCCAAGATCGGGGCCCTGGAATCGCTGGCCTTCAGCCATACCTGCTACGAGGGGAAATATCCGCCCTGCGGGGCCTGCCCCGCCTGCCGCCTGCGCAGCAAGGGCTTCGCCGAAGCCGGCGTGCGCGACCCGCTGGAGGCGCGGGCTGCCTCCGGGAGCGGCTGAGCGGGGTCCGCCGGCGCGGATGCAGTGGGCGACTGGATCTTGCCAGTAGGAAAACGTATCCTTTCACAATACTCAACCCACCGGCAAGGGACGGCGCCCCATGGAAGAGACCAAGTTCGACGTCTGCATCATCGGATCGGGGCCGGGCGGCTTCGCGGCCGCCATGCGGGGCTTCGACTTCGGCAAGCGCGTCTGCCTGATCGAAGGCGGTAACATCGGCGGGGCCGGCATCCTGCACGGCGCCATGACCTCAAAGACCCTCTGGGAGCTGTCCAAGGATTACGCTACAGCCTCCGCCGTGGACCGCGGATACCGCTCCGCGAACCTGTCGGTGGACTACGAGATGGTGCGCGACACGGTCGTCCTCGCGGCCAAGGAGAAGCAATACCAGATCCTCTCCCAGATCGAGAGCTTCTCGCCCTCGCGGTGGACGGGCCCGGGATCCATCACCCTGAAGCGGGGCTGGGCCTCCTTCCTGGATACCAAGACGGTGCAGGTAGCCTACCCGGACGGGAGCAAGGAGGCGGTCCGGGCCGATTTCTTCGTCATCGCCGCCGGCTCCAAGCCCCGGGACTTCCCCGGCATCGTCACCGACGGCGTGGACGTCATCAACTCCGACGGCATCCTCTCCTTCAAGAAGTTCCCCAAGCGCATCCTCATCGTCGGCGCCGGCATCATCGGCTGCGAGTACGCCACCATCTTCTCCAACTTCGCCCAGACCAAGGTGCACCTGCTCGATCGGCAGGCCCGCGTGCTCCCCGCCGAGGACGAGGACATCTCCCAGTTCGTGAACGACAACCTCACCCGCCGGGGCGTCGAGGTGTACCATAACGCCATCCTCCGCCGCATCGACAAGGTGCAGGACGGGCTGGCGGTGACCGTCGACTACGAGGACGGGCGCTCGGCGGTCCTGGAGGTGGACAAGGTCCTGGTGGCCGTGGGCCGCGCCCCCAACCTCGCGGGCCTGGGGCTCGAGAACGCGGGACTCAAGCCCAATTCCCGCGGAGGCCTGGACAGCGACGGGGACTGCCGGGTGAAGGGCAACATCTTCGCCGTCGGCGACGTGACCCAGAAGAGCGCCCTGTACAACGTGGCCGAGATGGAGGGCCGCTTCGCCATCAAGGCCATGTGCCAGCGCACCAAGTACCCCCTGCGCTACAACAACATGTCCATCATCATGTTCTTCAACCCCGAGGTGGCGGCGGTGGGCCTCAACGAGACCACCTGCCGGGCCAACAACATCCCCTACCGCGTCGGGTTCTACTCCAACGCCCTCGTCAACCGGGCCATCGCCATGCGCCGCACCGACGGCTTCGTGAAGATCATCGTCAGCGACGACGGCCAGGACCGCATCCTGGGCATGCGCGCCGCCGGCCCCCAGGCCAGCAACACCATCATGGTGATAGCCCACCTCATGGACCAGGACAAGGGGCTCCAGGACATCATGAAGACGATCCATCCCCATCCGTCGATCTCGGAAGGCATCCAGGAGTGCCTGCGCATGCTGACCGACAAGTCGATCTACAAGCCGGGGGTGTTCCCGGAGTATATGCGGATTAGGTCCTGGAAGCCGGAATGACGGAGGGCGCCCGGGCCGCGGAAGAATCGGGCAAGGCAGGGGATTCCCTGTCCGGGCCGGGTGCTTGCGGAGAACCTAGGTCCGCCCCCTGTAAGCCTCTCTTTGCGTGCCGCCGCTAAGGCCCGGCAAGTAGTCCTCCGTACCACCGGCTCTCCCCCGAGTCGAGAGCAGGTGGGCTGGGAGTGAGGGTGGGTGGGCCTGGAATCCGGAGTCGTTCTGCCCTCCGGGCTGTGTTCGAATGCATCGAACGAATATTCGATTGGGGTTGCGAAGGCTC
>CBILQL010000266.1:0-6947 GCA_966238865.1 uncultured bacterium | reverse complement strand
GGACGGCACCTGGAATGCCTCAAGCGACCCCAAATTCTTCATGGATATCCTGACTACGCTCGAGGACAATCTATGCATCGATACCACGCGCGTCTTCGTCACCGGTTTCAGCTTCGGCGCGATGTTCTCGTATGCGCTTTCCTTGGCGTATCCGGAAAAAATCCGGGCCGTGGCCACCTATGCTCCGGCCAACTGGAATTTCGATCCTCAGCCGACCAACAGGCATATCCCGATCGCCTATTACCAGGTAACCGGCACCACCGATGACAGGTGCAGCTGGATCTTCAATGACGCGCAGAAAAAAGGCGGGAAATATTGCCTCCTGCAGCATGCCCAGGACAATGGTTGCAATACCAGCGGTGAAATCAAGCTTGCAACCGGCGGCACCCACGTCGTCACCGAGTTCACGGGATGCAACGAAGGTTACCCGGTGAAATTCAGTTCCTTTGCCGGCGGGCATGTGGCCGTTGTGAAGGATCAGGGGTCAAATGTGAACTGGATAGAAGTCGAAGCCTGGGATTTCTTCAAGCGATTCTGAACGTTGCGGCCGGCACGAGTGAGTGCCGGCCCACACCCTTCCCCCACGATTTATTACCCCGGTCAGTAATTGTTCGACACTTCAAAGGGCATAACGGACATGCCGGTGGTGGAAATGAAAGAGCCGAGATGCCTCGGTGATGGAAACCCCGTTCTTCCGGGCTCCCATAACACGTTGACGAAGGTCCTCCTGGGCTTCCGTGGACAATGTACGGGCATCCGGGAGCATCTCAACCATCAAGTTCCGGAATGTGAGCTCCTGGCGGGGCGTGCGCTACGGCGGCGGGGCGCACAAACTCAAGGTCGAGGTGACGCGCGAAGAGTTGAAACCGAAAGAAGAGAAGCAGGATCTATTTGCGCTTGTCCTTGGAATGCTTCGCGTGCAGCTTCATGCTCAAGCGATGCTCGGCCTCAAAACCCTTGGGCGCATACTTGGGATGAGAATGCACCTGAGCTTCATTGGCTCGCGCCAACCGGATTTGCACGCGATTGTCGCCGTTCAAGAAACCCCCGGCGACATAGCTGGGATCCTTCCGCTTGCCGGACAGGGCGGTCACGTCGAAATTGAACACCAACTCCGACTTGCCTTTGGAGGGCGGCACGGGCCTCGCTGTGACCAAGGTTTCGACGCCATCGACCGTCTCGACCTTGGATCCCACCTTGAGGTGGCGGGCTTCGACCATACCCTTGGGGGTCAGGATGGGATGGCCTTCGGTCACCAGGATAGCTCGGGTGGACGTGGCCAATTGGATCATGGGTAAAAACTCATTGCCGATATAGGTATTGACGACCAGGCCGCGCTGCTTGGCCCGGGAGCCGGCCAGCAAGGTATCGCCGACCTGGATTTCGGATGCCGGCTTGGTTTGACCATTCGCCAAGGGCACGGGAGTCTGGGCGGCGATGCAGCCATAGGTGATGCTCAAGGGTGAGACCAAGGCTTCGTTACCCGCGGGCGGAGGGGTATCCGTGTTGTTGACGAAAACGGGTATCGAATCGTTCTTCGTATCGACCACGGTGAAGTTGAAGACATACGAGTAGGTTCCGCCGCTGGTCCAGCAGGTGGGGGCCGGATTATTCAGGGATCCGTATTGCACCCATCTTGAACCCGGCTGGTTTTGAGTCGTATCGCCGAAATTCCATGCCACGGTTTGCCCCACGGCGCTGAATGCGCTGGCCGTCGAAGTCGTCTGCATTTGGGTGCAACCCCCGCCCGTCGCGGTCGGCAGGATATAGGAGGTAAAGCCCGCGATTTTAGGCTGGGCTCCGCCTACGGGGTTGCTGTCGCTGAGCACCACCGATCCCACCGCTGGAACGCGCAACAACCCCTGGTATCGGCCATTGGATTGGTCGGAATCGATATAGGTGCAATTCGTGTTCTGAGCCGTGGAATTGCGCCCAAGGCACAGAGTCGTGGTGTCATTCCCGTTTTTGGGGGCTTTGGCTATGGGCTGGCTGGCGGGTAAGCCCGAGATCGAAACGTACAAAGTCTGCGCATAAGGGGACGCGGACAGGGTCGCCGATGCCGCCGCCATGCGTGAATAACACCTAGGCCAACCCATAGGCAAATCCGAACAGGTGGCGTTCGGAATGGCCACTACGGTCAGCACGGCAATGGGATCGGGGCGCGAAGATCCGGTGATGGTTCCCGTACCGGTGGCATGGAGGGTGACGTAATTCGAGGTCATATGCGCGGTCGCCACGGGCTGCCCCATGGGTTGCCAGGTATTTTTATCGACGATGACCATGGCCACGCCGCTCACCGTGGCGTTGCCCCATGCGGAAAAAAGGCCGGTGGCGTTGACCGTCATGACATTGCCCGTCACCGCATAAGCCACGTCCAGCAAGTCGAAGACATCCGAAACCTGCCCGCCCGAGGTCGCCTGAAGTTGTTTGCCTGTGCGGGCCTTGGCGTTGAGGCTATTGCCTTTGGCCGCAGCCATCAAGGCGGGTGCCGAGCTCGGCGTCACGCCGGTTCCCTGAAATTGAGTTTGGATATAGGTGCTGACATAGGATCCATAGACCGGGTTGCCCGGGTCCAAGGTCAAGGGCATATTGTCCACGGCTTGATGCAGCACCGTCGTATCGGATTGTATTTGGGCAGCCGTATAGGTCGGAGCGGCCTGCGCAGCCAGCGGAAACACGAGAGCCGGAAACATGCCGACTTTCCCGCAGAATCGCAGGGAATATGAAAACGGGGAAAAGGATTTACGAAACGTCATAGAACGTCCATGGGTTGGTGGTTGGGATTGGAAGAACGGAAGTTAAGGTTCAAGAATTAAGATGAGTACCTTGCATGTTACTTATGGGGGGAAGCGGTTCGCATCACCCGCCTTGGATGGTTGCCCCCAAGGCGCTCACATACACGGTTCCGTCGGTGTGACGGAAGTATTTGCCCGAGAAGGCCAGGATGGCCTCGCCGCTCTCGGCCTTGATTTCAAACGGCGCCGCGCCAGGAAGGTTTCCGGAAGTGCCCAGGGTAGGGCAGGTCCGCTTATTGGTCGTAATCGTGAGTTCCAGTATGTGCACGGCGCCGTAATAGGATCCGTATTTTCCCGTGATCCCGGTGATATACTCGCCCGCGGCGAGGTCGATCGCGGTGGGTCCGCCGCCCGGTCCGCCATGGGATGGCATGACCGTGCTGCCGTAGGTCGCCTGAATAGCATCGATGACATCGCCCGATCGAATGGTGAGCCGGGTCAAAATCCCGCCTTGAGGAGGCGCATCCGACCAATCGGTGCCGATGCCGCCCACCTCGGGCACGGTCCGGGTATACCCGCCGTCGCTACCCGCATTGATGCGATGCGGCCCGGAGTATTGCCAAAGCGGGGTCCAGTAGTTGGCGAGCAAGTCTTGCACGGCTTGCCGGCCTTCGACGAGATAGTCGAACTCGGAGAGGAAGCCCGGATAAAGGTTGTCGGACCCTATCACATACGCCTGATCGTCGACGATCATGATCTTGGCGTGATTGCCGGGCGCCGACGGCACCTTGTCGTAGATGTAGCCGCTCGCATTGATAACCGACCATGCGGCACTGCCGATGATGCCGGCCTTGGGCGGCGCCTCCGAAAGCGGCGGCTGTTTGAGGGTCGCCGTATAACCCTCGGGGCTGAGATTGGGCCACTTGTAGGTGTCGCCCTCGATCTGAGCATTCGCGGGCACCTTGTCGGTGAAGTACAAGGGGGCGATCTCAAGCCTCTTCAGCGCGGCCTGGAGCTTCCCCTCGGGATCGGGAATGGGCTTATCGGTCTCGGCTTCATGGGTCATGTAGTAGGCCATCAAGGCATAGGTTCGTACCGCGCCCGATCCGAATGAATACTGATCGCCTTCGGCGCCGGCTCCGGCGTCGAGCGGCGAGACCACGACCTGCACCTTCAGATTGGGATTGCTGACAAGGGCCTCCAGCACCCACTGGCAGACAACGTGATCCTTCCAGGACTTCTTCCAGGCGCTTACGAGATCCATCTGTGACATTTTGATGCTCGTTTGGGCGCCCTTGATCAAGGTTTCCTTCATCACCTCCGAACCTTTTTGGAAGTCCGTGAGTTTCGGGCCGTTCCAATACTTGCCCAAGGACAATACGCGGTCCAACGGCTTGTACTGGTCGAAACCCTGATAGAGTTGCCAACGCACGCGGAAAGGAAATGCGTCCTGTCGCACCTCACCGAGGGTTTGCAAGTCGTTCGCGCTTATTCCCGGAGCGGCGGGGGGGATGGGAGGAACGACGGGATCTTGTCCGCTTTGGTGGCCGGACTGATGCATGGCGAGGAGATCGTATTGCGCATTCGCCATTGCGGCTTGCACGGTCGAAGCAGCCAAGGGATCGGCGGGTTTCAAGGCGTCGCCGTCGGCATTGGTCCAGACGAGCTGGGGCAGACCAAGGTATTCCTTGGTCAACAGGTCGGCGCCGCAAATCCACATTTGATTGAGGAAGATCTGTGTGCCGTAGGCGCCATCGCCGTGCATTACGGCAGATACGTCATGCACGGGGGGATAGCTGCAAAACAGATCCATGTTCAGGTTATGACCGCCGACCAGGGCCTCGTAGCCATCGACGACAATGGCTTTGGAGTGGTTCCAGGTCATCTTGGTATCGTCGGAACCAATGACCGCCGAACCAAAAACCTTGGCTTGGATCGCCGAGATGATACCCGCCTCAAGCCGGTAAAAACGACCCAGCCAGATATCGGGGGGTTGTTCCCAGTATTGGGATCGATCGCGCACGAGCCGCACCAAGGCCCCCTTGAGCGCGGTATAATTCGCCGGTTCTCCAATCGGCACGGTCGGCGTCTGCCCGAATAAAAACCGGAACTGCACCGGCTGGGTGCGCCCCATCCGGGCGGTGAGGCAGGTATCCATGGCTCCGACAATGACCCGGATCCAGTCGACATCGGGAGAGTTGAGAGAGGCCACGTCGCAGCGGTATTTCGCTTTTTGCACGACCTCTTCAATGGCCCGCTGAAACTCCACCTGCCTCGCCCTGGCTTGAACGACGACCTCGGGCCCGAACGGCATTCCCCACACGTGGGGCGTATCCATGATGCGGAGATAACCCTCTCCGCTCAGGCGGTAGAAATACGGGGCAAGATTTTTCAGGACGCTGTAAATCTTCCCAGACGTGATCACCGGCATTTGCGCACTGGCCGGTCCCGAGCCGTTCTGGGCGTCATAAGGCGTCACGGTCACTTGATAGGTCACCGTTCCATCGAGGATGGGGGCGGGCGACCACGAGGCGAGGAAATCGCTGCCTATTCCGGAAGTCGCTGGCACGGGAGGCGCCGGGTAGGTTTTCCCGTCCGAGCCGATCAAGGCCACCGAATAATGATGGATATCGGGAATCGGGAAGGCGTTGTTCCAGATAACTTTTGCGACACCAGTGGTGAAACTCACCGATACAATCTGCGGCGCGACGATTTGAAACGTGAAGGGAGCGCTGGTGGCGACCTTTTGGCCGTTGGAAGCATAATTCGTTATGGTGACAACGAAAGTATTCGGATAAATCGGCGAGGGAACGGTCTTGGATATGTCCCAGGTCACCGTCAGGGCGGAGCCCGTCGGCTGTACCGATGGGGAATTGCCCGCCGGACTGTAATTGCCATACCAAAGGCTGGCTCCGGCCATGGCATAACTTCCCATCGGATTGGTGTCGGTCCAGACCACCGTCAATAAGGTTCCATGCAACGATACGTCGCTGATGATCGGGGCGACTAGGCTCATGGGCGGCCTCCGTTCAGGAATCGTGCGGACTCGCGGAACGCCTGATCGGCTGTCCGGTGATAGCGCTCGTTTTTTAGAAGCATGGTTGAAGCATTCCTATCCATCATGATGAAGACGTTCTTCTTAAGGTGATCGAATAAGGCGGGCCGCGCCGATTCCAGGCAAGAGACCTTTTTACAGGAACTTCCAATTCACCCATCCGGTGTCGGTGCGTTCGTTCGTAACCGGGTAGGCCATGGTATAAGGCGGGTCGCCTACGACATTGTCCATGAAGTAGGTGTTGAACGGGTTCGATCCCATGATGGAAGAGACGCGGCGGACATAGGGCCTATCCGGCAAAATGCTGTTCCTCGTTGCGCCCCCGCCCATGGCGTCGAACAAGCGGTGATTGATATTGAATTGACGCCTGAGCGCGAGCGCGGTCTCCGCAACGGCGCTCGACTGCGGAAAGGTTACGCCCCACTGGGTGAGGTAGGCGCGGACCATGCGGTAAACGAGCTCGGGTACCGGCGCAACATCATCGGAGAGATTGGCGGGATCGTACTGGGCATTCGAGGTCCCATTGCCCGCCACCGTGCTGTGGCGGCCCCGGCACGCGAAAAGCTCGTAGTTGCTGGGCTGCGGGTCATTCGCCGATGCAAGCGGATCCTGCTTTTGCGAATCATAAGCCAGGTACTTCCAGGGATTCCATGGCCAATACCAGTAATACGGGATTTCCACGTCGTTCGGCTTGCCCGTCATGCGCCCGTTGGGGCGGGGCACCACGGCCTGGAAAGGTTTGTCGGCGGGCATAATGCACATGTCCCAGGCATAAACACCGACATAGGAGGCGACATTGGGCGCCAGTTGGGTGATGATGCTGTACCAATCCCCGGACCCCGGCACGGGATCGATCGCAAAGATGTTGACGGGAGTTTTTTTCACGGTATCCGACCCGTAGGCATACAGAAACCAGGCCGCCATGATGGCCTCGACCGCCCCGCGGCTGTGGCCCACGAAATTGAAGCTCGGAGCTCCGCTGAGCGCCGCGAGATTGGCCGCGTGCAAGGCGAGAGCCGGCATGGGCCAGCCGTCCACCTGATCGGCCTGCGAGTACTGATTGCCGCCGGAATAGGGCTGGGAATAGCTGATGAGTTTGCTGTCGCCGCCCAGCGGACCATCCAATACCAGCGGCTCGCTATTGTTGTTGTTGGCCC
>CBILQL010000265.1:0-6956 GCA_966238865.1 uncultured bacterium | reverse complement strand
CGCCAAGCGCCGCGGCTTTTCGGGGGAGGGCGAAAGGCCCTGGCTTGCCGTCTGGCTCGTCCTGATGGAGCGCGCCATGCAGGCCGAGGGCGGCCCGGCCGGCCGCATGGACGCCTGGAAGGCGTCCCTGGGCGCCTTCCTGCTCGAGTTCCGCCGTCATCCCCGCCACCTGACCCCCGAGGACATCCGCGAATACCTGTTCCGCCGCTGCGAGCTCGGCGCCGGCGACACCCCCCAATCCCTGACCACCGCCATGGAAGCCCTGTCCTTCTTCTACCGCGCCGTGGTCCCCCGCCCCGCCCTGGCCGAAGCCGCCCGGCATCCGTTCGACCACCCGGCCCTTCCGCCGCTGCCCGAATCCGACTTCACCGCTCCGGGTCTCCCGTCCCTCCCGCGCGATCCGGACTCCCCCCTGCTCAAACTCCTCCGCGAGAAGCTGGTCGAAAACGGCGCCCCCGCCTTCTGCGCCATCCAACACGACTGGCGCCCCGCCTAGACCGCCGGGGTTGCTGGAGAGAAAATGGATAAGACCAACAAACGCGCGAAAGTCTTTTCGCTCGGATGGCTTGGCGTTCGAACGGACAGGTCCATCGCAATGTCGAGTTAGGCGGGAGCCGCGATCGGCCTATAAACGGCCCTGAGCCTCACCACGCCCCATTCAAGCAGCCGCCCATCAGAGCGGCCCAGATTACGGTTCCTGCAAGGTGAGAGCCAAGCAGGGCGGACACTCGGCACACTGGTGTTCGATTGGTGGGAGCCCGCAGGCCGCGAGAAGCCGATAAACGGCTTCGAGCCACTTCGCGATTCCTGGAATGCATGGGGCCGAGGAGACCCGGCGAGAAAAAATCCCTTTGCCGCTTCGGCATTGGGATTTTTTCGTTTATAAAATCAAGACAGCTACCAACGATAGTTCAACCCAAGGAAGAGAATCGGGAAAGGATAGTTCAGGTCCACGAACCGCCAGTCCCTCGTGCGGACGTCGGACATGATGAAGTTCGGGGTGTTGAAGGCGTTCCAGATCTCGAAATACGTCTGCATCGGGTGCCGGCCGAGCTTGAACTCCTTGCTGAGCCGGATGTCCCAGCGGCTGTAGGGAGCGTAGCGGGCCGCGTTGCGGGGGCCGATCTGGAACACCGTGTCCCCGGAGACCTTCCCGGAGGTGATGGCTCCGCCCGGGGAGGAGCCGCCCAGGGACACGCCGTCGAAATCCGTGAACGGGAGGCCCGAGGCGTAGCGGGCCCGCAGCGACAGCTCGTAGTTGCTGGGCATGTGGAAATAGTTGACCCAGTTGAAGGCCCAGGGGCGGCTCTGGCGGAAGTCGTACACCCGCTCGCCGGGACGGTCCTGGCGCTTGGAATAGCCGGCCTCCCCGGACAGCCAGCCGTTCCAGACCTTGTTGGGGTTGTAGAAGAACGAGACCTCGGCGCCCGCCGCCTTGCCGCGTCCGCCGCTGCGGTACGCCAGGCGCCGCTCGCCGAAGTTGTCGATCACGATCTGCTTCTCCTCCGGCGTCAGGGTCTCGAAATCGGCGCTGTCGACGTTCGCGAGGACCCCCTCGCCCCAGTCGAGCCGGCCGGTGTTCACCAGCTCGGGGGTCACCAGGTCGAAGTAGTTCTTCTGGTAGACCTGGCATTCCAGCCGGTAGGCGGGGCTGAAGGCATGGGTCCATTCGGCGTTGGCGTGGAAGGCCTTCTCGCTGCGCAGGCCGGGGCTCGTGGCGCGGACGAAGAAGGGGAAATCCGCCTGGGAATAGAAGCCGGAGGCCAGCGTCAGCTCGTCCTTGGATCCCAGGGCCTGGAACCAGGCGACCCGCGGGCTCAGGAACAGGTCGCGGCCGTAGGAATCGGCCTCGGCCCGCAGGCCCAGGGTCAGGCGGTGGCGGGAATCCAGGCTCCACTCGTCGGTGACATAGGCGCCCAGGAAGCTCCCGCTCTGGCGCCCCGCGTGGTCGAAGCGGATGATGTCCGGGAGCTGTTCCAGGTAATTGGTGGACGAGTCCACGAAGGGCTGGTCGGTGGTGAAGGCGATCCCGCCGGGGTTGAAGAATCCCAGGGCGTCGATGGCGTCCACGCTGCCGTTCACGATGAGGTCGTAGACCGGCTTCGCCATCCGGGTTTCGTAAGCGGCCGAGCGGACGCTCAGCGAGGCGCCCAGGCCCAGGACATGCTCCTCCCCGGAGTACCTGGCATCCGCGCGATAGTCGACGGCCTCGTTGGCGAGGTTGAACAGCATGGCGCTGGGACCGGGGCGGCGGTAGCCCGCGTAACGGCCGTCCGCATCCGAACTGTCGGTCCAGATCTCCTGGTCGAAGAAGGAGACGTGCCAATCCTGGGCCTGCCAGGCCGCCGATTGGTCCACCCGCCAGCGATCCGAAGGCTGCCACGCGAAGCTCAGGCCGTGCACGAAGTTGTCCACCGAGACGATGGCGAGGCTGTCCCAGGATCTCAGCTTCTCGCGGCTGGCGACCCCCTCGGGAAACAGCAGCGCCCTCTGGTACTCGTACTCGGGGACCTCCCGGCGGTTCACATAATAGCGATCCCTGGTGTTGCGCACGGTGAATACGTCCTCGGACAGGATGCCGGTGTAGCGGGCCGAAAGCGCGTCCCCGCCCTTCCAATCCAGGCCGAACTGGTGATCCTTGAAGTTGGGCAGGTCGAGGTATTGCTTGAATTGCTGTTTCTGGGCGCTCAGCGCGCTGTCGCCGGCGAGGAGATCCACCAGGTCCCAGCCGCGCTCGACGGCCACGTCGTACCAGAAGGCCTGGTAGGCGTAGCTGGCTCCCAGGTGGTTCTTCACCAGGGGGACGCCGACGTGCCCCAGCCCGCGGAGCACGGAGAGATCGGCGAAGAGCCGGAAGGAGTCGAGGGGCGCGGGACGCGAGCGCATCAGGATGGCGCCGGACAGGGCGTTGCCGACCGTGGCCGGGAACCCGCCGCTGTACAGCGTCATGTCCTCCAGCGCTTCCATGTTGAAGATGGAGTAGATGCTGGCGAAGTGGTAGGGATGCAGGAGAGGGATGCCCTCCCACAGCACCTGGGTCTCCTCGGCCTTGCCCCCGCGCACGAAGGGCCGCACGCTGATGTCGTTCTGGTTGCTCACCCCCGGCAGCGTGCCGAGGGCCTTGAAGGGATCGCCCTGGGCCGCGGCCACCTTCTGCAGCTGCTCCCGTCCGAGGCGGATGCGGCTCACCTCCTTCTCGCGGTGGGTGGAGGTGGCGCGCCCCTTCACGGTCTTCTCCTCGAGCTCGATGCCGCCGGTATCCGCCGGGGCGACGGCGGGAGCCGGGGATGCGGCCGCCGTGTTCGGCTCGACCGCGGCGAGGCTGTCCCCGTGCGGGGCGCTGTCCCGGGAAGCCCCCGCTTCCCGCAGGGACGAATCCCGCGGCGCGGCGGAGGACTCCACTCCGTAGGGATCGTAGGCGACAGCCGGGAGCGCGCGCAGCGCGATCAGCAGCCCGCAGACCCGGACCATGCGGCGTAGCCCCGCCATCAGAACCGCCATCCGACGCCGAAGTTGAAGTCGAGCAGGAAGGGCTCGTCCGGCGCCGGGCCGTCGAAGGCGGGAATCACCGGCAGGGAGACCGTGGCCTGGGGCGAGAAGAAGTCCGGCAGCACGGGGATTGCAGGGAGGCGGAACAGGATGCCGGCGGTCGCCTGGTGGGCGAACCGGCGGCGGTGATCGAAGCGGCGGGAGAGGGAATCCTCGACCACCGCGTCGGCGGGCTGGGTGGCCAGGTAGGTGAGACGGTAGCTGGCATACAGGGAATGGGCCGGATCCCCCTTGCCGAAGATGCGGGAGGCCGCGTATTCGCCGAAGACGGAATTGTCCGTCCAGCTCCCGATGATCCAGCCGCCCGACAGCGAGTGGAAATAGCGATCCGGAGCCGGCAGCCCGAACTTCGCGTCGAACTCCGCGCTGCCGGGATTGGTGGGAACCTCTATGTGCCATCCCAGCTCCACGCCGGTGAAAGGCCCCCAATCCCGGCGCACCCCCAGGCGGTAGCCCAGGCTGAACTTGGGAATGCTGGTGGCGACGACGATCGGGTCCACACGGTCGGTATCCCCGTACACCGCGCAGAAGCTGCTCCCCCGGCCGACGTACACCGGCCCGTAGGAATTGTCCTGACAGTCCTTCTCGTACAACCTGGCCTTGCCCCAGCCCACCGTCACGGAGGTGTTTCCGGGCTCGAGCACGCGGCCGGTATTGAAATGGTGGCTGGTATACAGGCAGCCGTTCAGGAACAGGGCCTGAAGCGCGAGACAAAGCGGCCTGGGCGTTCTCATATGCGGGCGTTCATTTTCGGGCGGAACCAAAAATACTAACTTGCCGGGAGGGGAGGAACCGATTGCCGTGACCGGCTCCACGCCGCATTTTCCCGCATCCCGGAACGTTCCGAGGCGCGTCGCCGCGCTCGCCGTCTCGCTGCTTCCCTGCCTGCCGCTCCAAGGCTGCTTCAGCCCCGTCGACGACGCGGAGTACGACGTCAAGAAGGGCGAGATGTTCCTCGGCCTCGACATGGAAATGGAGCCCGACGGTTCCATCCTGCTGCTGACCCGGATCGGGATGTACTACTCCCGCGAGGACAGGCCGTCGGAATACGTGCGGAGCAATCTGCATACGGTCCTGTACAGACGCTCCGGGGGGGCCTGGAGCGCTACGCCCTTCAAGAATCTCCAGTCCGAAGAGGACCTCTTCCCCGCCTTCCTCCGCGATCGCGACGGCGGCTTCAGGGTCCTGGTCATGGACGCCAGCCGCGCCAGATCCTACGGGCGGCAGGGGGATGGATGGGCGCCCCAGGCGGGCATCCGCCGGCCCCGGGCATTCGCCGGCAACTTTCTCCATATGCCGGACAGGAATTGGAACCGCAGCCTCCAAATCGGGTACAAGGACGACACCACCCTGTATCAGGTGTACTGGGAGGACGACGGGACCGCCAAACTCCGGGAAAACCGGGGACAGCGGGAGGCCCTTACGATCGGCCTCGGATTCGTTCCCCTGTCATTCCATGCCGGGAACGGCTATTCCGCGTTGATCGGGATGGAGAAATCCGCCTCGGCCGGAGGCATTGTATCCCACCTGGCCATGCGGCACTGGCGGGAGGATCCGAAGGACATGGCCGACATCCTCCTGGACAGCCTGATTTCCCCCTTCGATTCCCTGCCCATCCCGCGGAACGGTTTCGACAGTCGCAATGAATGGATGATCTGGCCTTCCGAGGTCTTCTTCGCGCCGTACCGGAACGGGACCGGGCTGTACTATTGCCGCGACGTCGATTGCCGCATCCTCGTCCTCGACTCCGCCGGGATGCCCGCCGGCATCGAGTTCCCGGAAGCATCTCCGAAAAGTCTGAAAGTCGATTACAGCTCCAGGATCGCCCCGGACACGAGCGGTTGCATGCATGGCGTCGAGCAATTTCGCGAAAAGGATTCCAGCGGCGCCATCGTCATGGAAAGCGGGGACCTGCACGCAGCCGGTTCCGTGGTGGTCTGGGACGCTTGCCGGGGGAAGAAGGACACGGTGGTCATATGGGAGTCGCCGACGGGAAAAAACTTCTACATCGTGTTGCGTAAAATCCGCATCCTGCCGGACGGGAACCCTGTCATCGCGGCCCTGGTCGAGGAAGCCGAATCCATCAGCGCCATCTCGCGGCCGGATGCCCCCTTGAACCGCACCTGGCTCATCCTGGCCGAAAGGAAGCAGGGCATCTGGTCCACCGAGATCGTCGACAGCCGGTGAATTCCCGCCGCCGGAACCCCGGCCTGCCGGTATCCGGCATAAAAACCCTTGGCAATAATCGGGAGATATAGCGATCTTTCGAAGCAGCGAAAGGGATATCTCCATGCGCCCGATCTCCGCATCCCTCGCCCTGCTGGCCTGCGTGTTGCCGGCCCCGGCCCTGGACATCTCCGGCGTCGTAGCCAACAAGATCGACGAGCCCATCCCCTTGGCCCAGGTCTGCCTCAGGAACTTCCCCGACCGCTGCGTCAGTTCCTCCATGGCCGGCGCCTTCCGCATCACCGATGCCGGCCTGGCAGTTTCGATTCCCGGCCCCGCTCTCCCCTACTCCCTGGAGCTGCTGGGCGCGCGCATGGCCTTCACCGCCCCGGACGGCGGTCCGGCCCGCATCCTCTGGCTGGACGCCTCCGGTCGCGTCCTGGCCCCGGAGCGCGAGACGGTACTCCGGCCCGGACGCAACCTCCTCGATCTCCCCCGGCTGCCCGCCGACGGCCTGCATTTCGTGCGCATCGCGCTTCCCGGCCTCACCCTGTCCTGGAAGGCGCTGATGCTGGGCAGCGGGGAATGGCGCGGTGGCGGGCGGGTCGGCGCGGACGGCCCGGCCTCGCGGGGAGGGCCGCTGGCGGCGCTTTCCAAGGCCGCGGCCGCCCCGTCCGACCTCGTGGTGACTGCGCCCGGCTTCCGGCCCTCCACCTACCGGCCTTCCCGGCAGGTCGAGACGGACGCCTACGTGGTGCTCACTCCCCTGTCGGATTCCGGGTTCGTCTACACCTCCTCCTACACCTCCAAGAGCACACTGGATCGCGACAAGGGCCAATGGGTCACCGAGGATACCGTCACGGAGTGCAACGGCCCCATCCCCGTCAAGACCGTGTACCGGGACACCAGCCGCTACGCGGTGCGCGACGGCAAGCTGTACCAGTACTATCCGGGGCAATGCCGCGGCGAGCTGCTCACCGGCGACGGCGACGACGTGCTGGGCGACTGGGACTACGCGGAATCCAACGTGTTCCTGCCCGCGGACCTGCGGCCCGACGCCTGCCGGGACACGGTCCCGTCGGACCCAGTGCCCCCGACGGTGAAAGGCACGGTCACCATCTCCGAGACGGATCAGTCCTTCGCGATCAGCGCCGAGCTCTGCCCGCCCGATTTCTACCTGGACCTCTTCCTGCAGCTGCTCGTCACCGATCCCACCGTGGGGCTCGTCCGGACCACCTGCC
>CBILQL010000264.1:0-6983 GCA_966238865.1 uncultured bacterium | reverse complement strand
GCATCCGCGCCGGGCTCCTGGAGCAGGTCTGCGTCGATCTCCTGGAGGAGGCCGGCGTCGGCGCGCGCCTGCGCCGGGAGGGGCTGGTCCACGGCGGCTTCGAGATGCTGTGGAAGGGCCGTCGGCACCGCATCGACATGCGGCGGCTGACCGGCGGGAAGTGCGTGACCGTCTACGGCCAGACGGAGCTGACGCGCGACCTCATGGACGCCCGCGCGGCCGCCGGGCTGCCGACCGTCTACGAGGCGGGGAACGTGGCGCTGCACGGGTTCGACGGTCCGAATCCCGGCGTCACCTTCGAGAAGGACGGCCGCCGGCACGAGGTCGCCTGCGATTTCATCGCCGGCTGCGACGGCTACCACGGCGTCTGCAGGGCCAGCGTGCCCCGCGGGGCGATCACCGAGTACGAGAAGGTCTATCCGTTCGGCTGGCTGGGCCTGCTGTCGGACACCCCGCCGGTGTCGCACGAGCTCATCTACGTCAACAGCCCGCGCGGCTTCGCGCTGTGCTCGATGCGCAGCCACAAGCGCAGCCGCTACTATCTGCAGGTGCCGCTCTCCGAGAAGGCCGAAGGCTGGTCGGACGAGGCCTTCTGGCGGGAGCTCCGGCTGCGGCTCGACGACCGGGGCCGCGACGCGCTGGTCACGGGCCCTTCGCTGGAGAAGAGCATCGCGCCGCTGCGGAGCTTCGTCGCCGAGCCGCTGCGCTTCGGCCGGCTGTTCCTCGCCGGAGACGCAGGGCATATCGTGCCGCCCACGGGAGCCAAGGGCCTGAACCTCGCTGCCACCGACGTGAAGTACCTCTCTCGCGCGCTCATCGAACACTACCTCGAAGGGAGCGACGCCGGGCTGGACGACTACTCCGCCCGGTGCCTGCTCCGCATCTGGCGGGCGGAGCGGTTCTCGTGGTGGTTCACGTCGCTGATGCACCGCTTCCCCGACGGCGGCGAGCTCGGCGCGAAGCTCCAGGACGCCGAGCTGGACTACATCTTCAACTCCGAAAGCGCGGCCCGGACGGTCGCGGAGAATTACGTGGGGCTCCCGCTGGACTTCGGCGAGGAACGGATCGGGGCTTTTTCCGGGCAGGAGGCGCGGACGCGATGATCATCGACGTGCACGGCCATTACACCACCGCCCCGCCGGCGCTCGAAGCCTGGCGCAACCGCCAGATCGCCGGGATCAAGGATCCGTCCGCCCGGCCCTCCGCGGCGGAGCTCCGGATCTCCGACGACGAGATCCGCGAATCGATCGAGGCCAACCAGCTGGCGCAGATGCGGCGGCGAGGATGCGACCTCACCGTCTTCAGCCCGCGCGCGAGCTTCATGGCCCACCATATCGGCGGCTTCCAGGTGTCGTCGGCCTGGGCCGCGATCTGCAACGAGCTGTGCCACCGCGCATGCAGCCTGTTCCCGGACCATTTCGTCCCCGCCGCCATGCTTCCCCAGAGCCCCGGATCTCCGCCCGGGACCTGCATACCGGAATTGGCGAAGTGCGTGGAGCAATACGGGGCGGTGGCCGTCAACCTCAACCCGGATCCGTCCGGGGGGCATTGGACTTCCCCGCCGCTCACCGACCGCGCCTGGTACCCGATCTACGAGCGCATGGTGGAATACGACATCCCGGCCATGATCCACGTCAGCACGAGCTGCAACAGCTGCTTCCATACCACCGGCGCGCATTACATCAACGCCGACACCGCCGCCTTCATGCAGCTGCTTCAGGGCGACCTCTTCCGGGACTTCCCCTCCCTCCGGTTCGTCATCCCGCACGGGGGCGGCGCGGCGCCCTATCACTGGGGACGCTACCGCGGGCTGGCGCAGGAGCTGAAGAAGCCGCTCCTGCAGGAGCATCTCCTGCGCAACGTGTTCTTCGACACCTGCGTCTATCACCAGCCCGGCATCGATCTGCTGCTCAAGGTGATCCCGGAAGGCAACATCCTGTTCGCCAGCGAGATGATCGGCGCCGTGCGCGGGATCGACCCCGAGACGGGCCATCACTACGACGATACCAGGCGCTATATCGAGGCCTCGTCGCTGGGCGCGGACTCCAAGCGGCGGATTTACGAGGGCAATGCCCGGCGGGTCTACCCCCGCCTCGACGCCGCGCTGGCGCGGAAGGGGAAGTAGCATGTACGAGATCGGAGTCGTATACCGCACCATCCGCCGCGCCGATCCGCAGGTCGCGGACGGCCTGGGGGCCTTCGGAAGCGCCACCGTGCACGAGGCGATGGGGCGCGTCGGCCTCATGCAGCCGTACCTGCGCCCGATATATGCCGGCGCGCGAGTGTCCGGGACGGCCGTCACCGTGCTCCTGCAGCCGGGGGACAACTGGATGCTGCACGTCGCCGCCGAGCAGATACGGCCGGGGGACGTCGTGGTCGCGGCGGTCACCGCCGAATGCAGCGATGGATTCTTCGGGGAGCTGCTGGCGACCTCGTTCCGGGCCCGCGGGGCGCGCGCCCTGATCATCGACGGCGGCTGCCGCGACGTCCGCGCCCTGGCGGACATGGGATTTCCAGTCTGGAGCCGCGCGGTGAGCGCGAAAGGGACGGTGAAAGCCACCCTCGGATCGGTCAACGTGCCCGTGGTCTGCGCCGGCGCGCTGGTGCGGCCCGGGGACGTGATCGTCGCCGACGACGACGGCGTGGCCTGCGTGCCGCGCGAGGCGGCGGGAGTGACCCTGCAGGCGGCCGCGAAACGGAAGGCGGCCGAAGCCGGGAAGCGCGGGCAATTGGCGAAGGGGGTACTCGGCCTCGACATGTACAAGATGCGGGAGCCTTTGGCCGCCGCGGGACTCCGGTACATCGAATGACCATGCATGTCGCGCTCATAGGCTACGGCGAGGTGGGATGCATCCTGGCCGAGGATCTCGGGAAGTCGGGATGCGCCGTCGCAGCCTACGACGCCAAGCTGGCATCCGCCGCCGGGGAACGGATGCGCGCCCATGCGGAAGCTTGCAAGGTGCGGCTCGCCGCTTCCCACGCCGAGGCCGTGGCCGGGTCTCAACTCGTCATTTCGGCGGTCACCGCCGGCCAGGCCGTGGCCGCGGCCGGAAGCTGCGCGGCCGCGCCGATGGCGGGCGCATATTTCCTGGACCTCAACTCCGCCTCGCCCGGCGCCAAGCAGGCCGCCGCCGGGCTGATCGAGCGCGCCGGGGGCCGCTACGTGGAGGGCGCGGTGATGTCCCCGGTGCCTCCCTACCGGATCAAGGCGCCCCTCCTCCTCGGCGGCCCGCATGCGGACGCGATCGCGCCCCTGCTGCGCGAGCTCGGATTCGCCGCCACGGTCGCGAGCGGCCGGCTCGGGGTCGCCAGCGCCACCAAGATGTGCCGGAGCATCCTGATCAAGGGCCTCGAGGCCATGGTGATCGAGGCCTTCACCGCCGCCCGCCGCCACGGCGTCGAGGACGCGGTCATCGCCTCCCTGCGCGAGACCTTCCCGGGCGTCGATTGGGAGCGGCAGGCGGCCTACTTCTTCCAGCGCGTGATCGAGCACGGCCGGCGGCGGGGAGAGGAGATGCGCGAGGCGGCGGTCACCGTCCGCGAAGCGGGCCTCGACCCGCTGAGCGCCGAGGCGGCCGCCTCCCGGCAGACCTGGATCGCGGATGCCGCCGACCGGGGCGTCTTCGGCGAGCCGGGAGATCCGGGCTTCGCGCGCAGCGCGGACTGGCGCCGCGAAGCGGATCGGATCCTCGCGCTGGCGGCCGGCGAAATGAAAGGTGCGAAAGCGGGCGAGGCGGCGGGCCGGCCGGAGGCGGGCGGGGCGCCGTCCTCCCCGTCCGCCACAGGGAGGCCCGCCTCCGGGAAGACCCCCGGCTGGCTGGACTGGTGCCCGAACCCGTCCAAGCCGAGGTTCACGCCTCCTCCGGGAGCCGTGGACGCGCATTGCCACGTGTTCGGACCGGCGGCGGAATTCCCGTTCGCCCCGGAGCGGAAATACACGCCCTGCGACGCCGGCAAGGCCCGGCTCTTCGCGCTCCGCGATCACCTGGGCTTTTCGCGCAACGTCATCGTGCAGGCCACCTGCCACGGCACGGACAACCGCGCCCTGGCCGACGCCTGCCGCGCGAGCGGAGGCCGCGCCCGGGGCGTGGCCGCGGTCCGGCGCGATATCGGCGACCGCGAGCTCCGCGACCTGCACGAGGCCGGCGTTCGCGGCGTGCGCTTCAACTTCCTCAAGCGGCTGGTCGACTCCGCGCCACGCGACGAGCTGCTCGAGATCGCCGCGCGCGTGAAGCCGCTCGGCTGGCACGTGGTGGTCTATTTCGAGGCCGGGGACCTGGCGGAGCTGTGGGACTTCTTCACGGCGCTGCCGACCGTCGTCGTCGTCGATCACATGGGCCGGCCCGACGTGGCCCGGCCCGTGGACGGCCCCGGATTCTCCCGGTTCCTGCGGCTCATGCGCGAAAACGGGAACGTCTGGACCAAGGCCAGCTGCCCCGAGCGGCTCTCCGCGGGCGGCCCGCCCGCCCTGCCCGGCGAGCCGCACCCCTACCGCGACGTGGTGCCGTTCGCGCGCCGCGTGGTCGAGGAGTTCCCGGACCGGGTGCTCTGGGGCACCGACTGGCCGCACCCCAACCTCAAGGATCACATGCCCGACGACGGCGCGCTCGTCGATTTCATCCCGGACATCGCGGTCACGGAAGAGTTGCGGCACCGGCTGCTGGTCGGCAACCCGATGCGGCTCTACTGGCCGGAGGAAACCAAGCACTGATGGCACTCGAAAAACCCTATTTGGACGTTCCCGGCACGACGGTCTTCGACGCGGACCAGGCGCGCAGGGGATACTGGCTCAACCAGTTCTGCATGAGCCTGATGAAGGCGCCGAACCGCTCCCGCTTCAAGGCCGGCGAACGCGCCTACCTGGACGAATGGCCGATGACCGAGGAGCAGAAGCAGGCCGTCCTCGCCCGCGATCTGAACCGGGCGATCGCGGCCGGCGGCAACATCTATTTCCTCGCCAAGATCGGCGCCACGGACGGCAAGAGCTTCCAGCAGATGGCCGCCAGCATGACCGGCATGAGCGAGGAGGAGTACCTGGACATGATGCTGAAGGGCGGACGCGCGATTGACGGGAACCGGCGGATCGGCGAGGACGGGAGCGCCCAGGCCCATCGCCAGCCGCAGGGCCGCGGCCGGACCGGATGGGAGCCCTGACATGGCCCGTATCACCGCTTCCGCGTATATGAGCCACGTGCCGGCCATCGGCGCCGCCATCGATCAGGGCAGGACCGGGGATCCCTACTGGCGCCCTCTCTTCGCCGGCTTCGAGTGGTCCCGCGGCTGGCTCGCCGACCGGAAACCCGACGTGGTCATCCTCGTCTACAACGACCATGCCACCAGCTTCAGCCTGGATCTGATCCCCACCTTCGCGATCGGCACCGCCGCGGAATTCCCCCCCGCCGACGAGGGTTGGGGCCCCCGGCCCGTGCCGACGGTCGTCGGGCATCCCGAACTCGCCGCGCACATCGCGCAAAGCGTGATCCAGGACGATTTCGATCTCACCGTGGTCAACAAGCTGGAAGTCGACCACGGCCTGACGGTGCCGCTCAGCCTGATGTGCGGCCAGCCCGCGGCCTGGCCATGCAAGGTGATCCCCCTGGCCGTGAACGTCCTGCACTACCCGGCGCCCTCCGGCCGGCGCTGCTTCCAGCTCGGCCGGGCCATCCGCCGGGCCGTTTCCAGTTTCGACCGGCCTATCGACGTGCAGATCTGGGGCACCGGCGGCATGAGCCACCAGCTGCAGGGGCCGCGTGCCGGGCTCATCAACAGGGAGTGGGACAACCGGTTCCTCGACCGGCTGATTGCCGAGCCCGAGGCGCTGGCCGCCATGCCCCATGTCGAGTACGTGCGCGAAGCGGGCAGCGAGGGCATCGAGCTCGTGATGTGGCTGATTGCGCGGGGTGCGATGGCGGACGCCGCGGGCGGTCCGGCGCCGGGCGTTTCGCGCCGTTTCTACCATGTTCCCGCCAGCAACACCGCCGTGGGCCATCTCATCCTGCAGGAGCGCCCGGGGAAGGAGCCGGCAGCATGACCATCAACGTCGCCCTCGCCGGGGCCGGAGCCTTCGGGATCAAGCACCTCGACGCCATGAAGGCCATCGATGGCGTGAAGGTGGTTTCGCTCGTCGGCCGCGACCTCGCCAAGACGGCGGAAGCCGCCCGCAAGCACGGCATCCCGCATGCCGCCGCCGACCTCGGCGAAAGCCTGCGGATGCGCGAGGTGGACGCCGTCATCCTGTGCACGCCGACGCAGATGCACGCCTCCCAGGCCATCGCCTGCCTGGAAGCCGGCAAGCACGTCCAGGTCGAGATTCCCCTGTGCGACAGGCTCGCGGACGGGAGGGCCGTCGTGGCCGCCGCGAAGGCGAGCGGCAAGGTGGCGATGTGCGGCCATACGCGGCGCTTCAACCCGAGCCACCAGTGGATCCGCCGGCGCATCCTGGCCGGCGGATTCCGCCTCCAGCAGATGAACGTCCAGACCTATTTCTTCCGGCGCACCAACATGAACGCCCTCGGCCAGCCGCGCAGCTGGACCGACCACCTCCTCTGGCACCACGCCGCCCACACCGTGGACCTTTTCGCCTACCAGGCGCGGAGCCCGGTAGTCCAGGCGCAGGCGCTCCAGGGCCCGATCCACCCCGAGCTCGGCATCGCCATGGACATGGGCATCCTGCTCCGGGCCGAAAACGGCGCCATCTGCACCTTGAGCCTCTCCTTCAACAACGACGGCCCGCTCGGCACCACCTTCCGCTACATCGGCGACAGCGGCACCTACGTCGCCCGCTATGACGACCTCTTCGACGGCAAGGACGCCCGCATCGACGTGTCCCAGGTGGCGGTCTCGACCAACGGCATCGAACTCCAGGACCGCGAATTCTTCGCCGCCATCGCGGAGGGCCGCGAACCCGAAGCCAGCGTCTCCCAGGTCCTCCCCTGCTACGAAGTCCTCCACCGCCTCGACCAACAACTGACCTAGGCCCTGCC
>CBILQL010000263.1:0-7018 GCA_966238865.1 uncultured bacterium | reverse complement strand
GGGCTCTGGCGAGCCTTCCGGCCCATGAACTGGGCGCGCGCATCATTTCCGGCGCCGGGGTGCGGGTGCCGATGGAAGCCGTGGGGCAGGCCACGGCCGCCTCCAGGGCGCGCCGCCGGGCCGAGGGATCGCCGGGCTGGACCTTCACCGCGCTCTGGCCGCGGGCCCGGAAGAAGGTCTCCGGGGCCAGCCAGCGGCAGGTATCGCAATCGATACACGTATCATCCACGAAGAATTCGCCGGCGGCATTGTCGGGCAGGCTGCGCTTGGGATGGGCCATTTCAACAATCTATCAACCGGTGTTGATTTTTTCCGTTTTTTCGGGGGTCGGAAATGTTTTGTACCCCGGTGACAAATAGCTATATCCGGATTTGCCTGTCGAAAGGAGCTCCCATGGCCCTTTGCAAGCCTTTCTGGAAGCCTTTCATCCTCGCCGGCGGCATCTCCCTGACACTCCTTGCGGGATGCGATCGCGATGCGCGGAGCGCCGGCGCCCAGGGCGGATCCGGCAGCGGTCCTTCCACCAGCCAGCGGGCGTCCATCGGCGATCTCAAGCGGCAACTGGACGCCGTGGACGATCGGCTCAAGGATATGGAAGCGCGCGCCGCCGGCCTGGGGGAGGATGCGAAGCGTGCCCTGAAGGCGGAGATGGCCGGCCTGGAGGCCGCGCGCGATCGGCTGTACGGGCAGTTGCAAGCCCTGCAAACCGCCGGCAGCGGGGAATGGGAAGACCTCAAGACCCGGACCGCCCATTCGGTGGACAGCCTGGGCCGCCTGGTTGCCCATGCCTGGAGGAAGAGCGCCGCCGAAGGCAGCCGTTCCGCCGCCGGCGAGGACGGCGAATAGCCGTCCCGGACGAAGCTCCAGGGGCGGGCTCGGGCCCGGACAAGGCGGCTCGGCGTGAAAACCGGCGGCCTTGGGATGCGAGGCCCGGGCCCGCGGATGGGCGGGGCACCGCGGCCATTGCGGCCGGGATTCCGGAAAATGTACCTTTCTGGACTTCAGGCGCTCCGGATATCCGGCGGCGCCGCCCCGGGGATCCTCCCGGTAGTCCTGAAAGGATTCCGATGAAAATCAATTCGCGCTTGACGAAGCTGGCCCTGGCCGCCGCCCTTTCCGCATGCATGCTGCAAGGATGCTACGGCAGCTTCAACCTCACCCGCAGGCTGTACACCTGGAACGGCTCGCTGGGGGATCGCTTCGTGAAGTCCCTGGTCATGTGGGTCATGGTCATCGTCCCGGTCTACGGCCTGGCCGGCTTCGCCGACTTCGCCATCCTCAACCTGGTGGAGTTCTGGACGGGCAAGAACCCCATGGCCATGAAGACCGGGGAACGGGACATCCGCATCGTGGAGCGCGACGGGCAGAAGTACATCCTCACCGCCACCACCAACCGCCTGGACGTGGCCCTCGCCCAGGGCGATCACGCCATGGCCTCCCTGATCTACGATCCGGCCACCAAGAGCTGGTACGCCGAAACCGCCGCCCACCGCGAACGCATCGCCGAAGTGGTGGACGCCGACAAGCAGATCCTCGATCTCATCCATCCCGACGGCAGCCGGGAGCGCGTCGAAGCGGGCGGCTGAGCAGCCCCCTTCCCGACCCGGGAAACCGGAAAGAAATAAAACGGCAAAGAAAAATCCGCGGCCCCCAGGGCCGCGGATTCCGTTTCCGGGATGCCTTGCCGGGGGCGGCTTCAGGTGGCGGCCCCCAGCAGGCCGCCCAGTATCGCCGCGAGGCAGGTGGCCGCGGACACGCCGAACAGCCACCAGGCGGCCGAGGCGGCCACCTTGCGCGTGGCCTCGGCCTGCTCCGCGGCCGTTTCCCTGGCCTGGTCGAGCCGCCGCTTCGTCTCCTCCTCGATCCGCCGGGCGTTCTCCTCGGCGGCCTTCAGCGAATGCTCCGCCTGGTCGGCCATCCGCTCCGCCTCTTCGCGGGAGACGCCCTTGCGGGCCGCGAACATCTCGATCATGTCCTGCTTGTCGAGGCCCGAGGCGCGGGACTTGAGGCTCTCCAGCCCCCCCTTGGGATCCTCGAGCAGCTTGCCGAAGTCCGACCTGAATCCGTCCATGTCCAGCGCGGGACGCCGGATGGAGTAGACGAAATCGTGGACGCGCGCCAGGGCCTTGTCGGAGGTCTCCTGGGCGCGATGCTCGCGGATCTCGGAGCGGGACAGGACGCGGGTGCGGGCGGCGTCGATGAGATCGGCGATGGAGTCCGCCTCGTCCAGGGTGATGTCGCGGCGCTGGCGCAGGATCTGGCCTATCTCGTCCCGGCGCAAGTCGCGCACGCTGCGCTCCATCCGGGAATATCCCTCTTCCGGGTTGAAGACGATGGCCTCCACCTCCTGCTCGATGCGGACGGGATTGAGGTCGTGCTTCTCGCCCTTGTGGAGGAACTCCTTGAACGCCCTGATCCGCGAGGCGGTATCGCCCCGGATCTCCGTCCTTGAGACGGCGGAACCGCCCGCCGCGAGGGGCGATCCGGCCGGGGACCCGGAGGCGGAACCCGCATAGGGAGAGGCGCCGGAGCGCCGCGTCCCGGGTTCGCCGCGCAGGGACACCTCCTCCGACAGGGTGGTCTGCCCGGACGCGGTTTCCGGGGCATCCGCGAAGCGGTCCTCGGATCGCCTCCCGGCGGGCTCTGATCCCGCGAAGCCGGGACCGGCGTTCTCATAGGGGCCGGCCGCGGCCCAGGAAGGCTCTTTGCGCTGCGAGGACGCCAGGCGCTCCCAGCGATGGTGCAGCGCTTCAGCGATGATATCCTGCTCCTCCGGGGAGAGATCCCCCCTGCCGGCCGCGATTTCCCGGAACTTCGCGCGCTCCGGTATGCGGCCGCTCTGGACCACGGCGTCCCGGACCTCCGCGTCCTCGAACAGGCGGTCGGCGTCGGCCTCGACCCGGGCGCGATCCAGGCTGCGATCCTTCATCCCGCCCACGTATTCCTTCAGCTTGTCTTTCATCCCGCCGGTTCCCCCCTTGGCCTGGAACTCCTCCCGCACCTTGGCGGCAATCTCCTCCGCGGAGCTGGAGGCCGCGCCGGACAGGGAGCCGGCGGCGGACTTGAACGGGGAGGCCGCGGCCTTGAGACCCGCCTTGAACGCGCCCGTGAGGTTGCCCAGCAGGGCGCCCAGCATGGTGGCTTCCAGCCACATCATGGCGGCCATGTAGCCGGCCCATACGGTCAGGCCCACGATCACGGCCTCGGTGCGGCCGCCGAAGCGGATCAATTCGGCGGCCAGCCAGGCCGCGCAGAATACCGACAGGGAGGAAACGGCCACCACCCATGCCCCGGCTCCGGCCTGGATCTTCATCGCGGGCTTTTCCCAGCCCTCCCCTTCCTCCTCGGCCCGATGCTTTTCCCTTTCTCCCCTTTCCCTTTCCTTCTCCCTTTCGTACTCGTCCCGGTGGTAGCGCCGGGAACGGGAGTCGCCCTTCAGTTTGCGCGTCGTCTTGCCCAGGACCGTCATGCCGGTGGCCGCGGACAGGCAGGTGAGAATCCATTGGAACGCGTACGCCAGCAGGATGCCGGCGATCAGGGCGAAGAACAGCCGGCCTCCGCCTGCCGCCACGCCGGAGATATTGCCTCCGTCCACCGCGCCCCCCTCCCAATCGGCCGATTGGGCGTGGATCAGCGCGGGCAAGGCGATACCCGTCATGAACAGGATGAACCTATTCATCTTGACCTCCTATGATTGTCGAAGTGATTGCGTTACGTCGAAGCTTATACTTCAAAATAAAACTCTAGGATTGCCGTTGCTTGCACGGCCTTCACCCCTCGCCCCCGTCGCCCTTTCCGGCCTGTTCGGCCATTCGGCCTATTTGGCCCATCAGGCCCGCCAAGCTCCTCCGCTCCGCCGGACCTGTGTCCCTGCACAAATTATCACTATATTGCTTGGGCACACCTAGGATTGGGTTCTTATATCTATGGCCGACAACTACATACGCGTGCGGGGCGCCCGGGCCCACAACCTGAAGAACGTCAGCGTCGATATCCCCAAGGACAAGATGGTGGTCATCACCGGCCTGTCGGGATCCGGGAAGAGCTCCCTGGCCTTCGACACCATCTACGCGGAAGGCCAGCGCCGCTACGTGGAATCCCTGTCGGCCTATGCGCGGCAGTTCCTGGGCCTCATGGAGAAGCCCGACGTCGATCTCATCGAGGGCCTGTCCCCGGCCATCTCCATCGATCAGAAGAGCTCCGGCCACAACCCGCGCTCCACGGTGGGCACCATCACCGAGGTGTACGACTACCTGCGCCTCCTGTACGCGCGCGTGGGCCATGCACGCAGCCCCGTATCCGGCAAGCGCCTCAAGAGCCAGACGGTGCAGGAGATCGTGGACGCCATCCTGGCCATGCCCGACAAGGCCAAGCCCGACACGGCCGCTTCGGCCAAACCTGACACGGCCGCTCCGGCCAAGCCTGACACGGCCGCTCCGGCCAAGCCTGACACGGCCGCTCCGGCCAAGCCTGATCTAGGCATCAAGATCATGCTCCTCGCCCCCTTGGTCAAGGATCGCAAGGGCACCTATGAGGAGCTGTTCGCCCGCTTCCTGTCCCAGGGCTACGTGCGCGCCCGCGTCGACGGCCAGGTGTACCAGCTCGAGGAGAAGATCAAGCTGGACCGCTACGTGAAGCACAACATCGAGCTGGTGCTCGACCGCCTCATCATCCGCAAGGACAGCCGCGAGTCGCCGGAGTTCGTGAAGCGGCTCACCGATTCGGTGGAGCTGACCCTGAACCTGGGCGAGCGCGAGATGCTGGTCAACCTGGTGGACCAGAAGGAGGACGTGTTCTTCTCCGAGCGCCTCGTGGACCCGGCCACCGGCCAGAGCTTCCCGGAGATCGAGCCGCACACCTTCTCGTTCAATTCGCCCCACGGCGCCTGCCCGGAATGCACCGGCCTCGGGTTCATCAAGGAGGTGGATCCCAAGGCGGTGTTCGATCCGGAGCTATCCATTTCCGACGGCGGCATCCTGCCCTGGAGCCGATTCGCCGAGAACGCCGACTCCTGGTACAGCCAGCTGCTGCGGCAGGTGGCCAAGGCCGAGGGCTTCTCCATCGACAAGCCCATCAAGGACCTGCCTAAGAAGGCCCTGGACGTGATCCTGAACGGCACCGGCGAGGCCACCTACAAGATCCGGTCCCAGAGCGGGCCGGGGGCCTGGAACGCCCATTTCGACGGCCTCATCCCCTCCCTGAAGAAGAAGTACGAGGAGGCGGAGTCGGAGGCGATGCAGCGCGAGATCGAGGAGTACATGGACGACAAGCCCTGCGCCTCGTGCAAGGGCTACCGCCTCAAGCGCGACTCCCTGTGCGTGACCATCCGCGGGCTCAACATCACCGACATCGGGGAGATGTCCATCCAGGACGCCTACGACTGGACGCGGGCCCTGCAGGAGGGGACCCACGCCGCCGACGAGGCACGCAGCAACCTGCAGCAGTTCTTCAAGCTGAAGCCCATCTCCCCCAAGGACGACGACCTCTCCGAGAACGAGCGGGCCATCGCCAAGCAGGTGTTCAAGGAGATATTGGCGCGCCTCACCTTCCTGGTGAGCGTGGGCCTCAACTACCTGAGCCTCTCCCGCAGCGCCCGCACCCTCTCGGGCGGCGAGAGCCAGCGCATCCGCCTGGCCTCCCAGATCGGCACCGGCCTCTCGGGCGTGCTCTACGTGCTGGACGAGCCCTCAATCGGCCTCCACCAGCGCGACAACGACCGCCTGCTCAAGACCCTCCAGCGCCTGCGCGACCTGGGGAACACGGTGCTGGTGGTCGAGCACGACGCCGACACCATCCTCATGGCCGACTGGGTCATCGACATCGGGCCCGGGGCCGGCGAGCACGGCGGACGCATCGTGTTCAGCGGCACCGCCGGGGAGCTGGTGGCTTCCGGCAACACCGACACCGGGGCCTACCTCTCGGGCAGGCGCCGCATCGACATCGCCGAGATCCGCGAGGAGGTGCGCAACCTGCGCCTCAAGACCGCGCCCACCGCCGAGCCCACGGGCAAGGCCCTGCGGCTGATCGGGGTCTCCCACAACAACCTCAAGGACGTGACCGTCGAGATACCCCTCGGCAGGTTCGTGTCCGTGACCGGCGTCTCCGGCAGCGGCAAGTCCTCGCTCATCAACGACGTGCTGTCCCGGGTGCTCTCCAGGGAGCTGCACGGGGCCAAGCAGCGCCCCGGGGCCTACAAGGGCATCAAGGGGCTCGAGAACATCGACAAGGCCATAGTCATCGACCAGTCGCCGATCGGGCGCACGCCGCGCAGCAACCCGGCCACCTACACCGGGCTGTTCGCCGAGATCCGCAACCTGTTCTCCATGACCCAGGAGAGCAAGGTGCGCGGCTACAAGCCGGGGCGCTTCAGCTTCAACGTGAAGGGCGGCCGCTGCGAGAACTGCGAGGGCGACGGGCTCATCCGCATCGAGATGCAGTTCCTGCCCGACGTCTACGTCACCTGCGAGGTGTGCAAGGGCAAGCGCTACAACCGCGACACCCTGCAGGTCGACTACAAGGGCAAGAACATCGCCCAGGTGCTGGAGATGACGGTGGAGGAGGCCCACGAGTTCTTCCTCCCCCTGCCGGCCATCGCCAACAAGCTCAAGACCCTGCTCGACGTGGGGCTCGGCTACATCCGCCTGGGGCAGTCGGCGACCACCCTGTCCGGCGGCGAGGCCCAGCGCATGAAGCTCGCCTCCGAGCTCTCCCGCCGCTCCACGGGCCGCTCCTTCTACATCCTCGACGAGCCTTCAACGGGCCTCCACTTCGAGGACGTGCGCAAGCTGCTGGTGGTGCTGCACACCCTGGTGATGCAGGGCAACACCGTGCTGGTCATCGAGCACAACCTCGACATCGTCAAGAACTCGGACTGGATCCTGGACATGGGCCCCGAGGGCGGCGAAGCCGGCGGCCGCCTCATCGCCGAGGGCACGGTGGCCCAGGTGGCGAATGCCAAGGGGTCCTATACGGGCGAGTGGCTGCGCAAGCTGCTGGAGCAGGAGGGCAAGTGGGGTCC
>CBILQL010000262.1:0-7021 GCA_966238865.1 uncultured bacterium | reverse complement strand
GGGTCGTTGCGGCCGACGTCGGTATAATTCTTCTTGAAGGTCACGCCCTTGACCGTCCCGTCGTCCCGAAGTCCGTCCAGGAAGCGTTTGCGCACCGACTCCACGCATACGAGCCAGGCCCCGGCAGGGGGGAATCGGCCCGTGTCCTTGAGGAAGGCGAAGAAGCCCTCCAGGAGCTCGGGGAGGGCCCGCTTCCGGGCCGCCGGCACGTCCAGCCGGGGCATGCCTCCGAAGAGGATATCCTCCACGTCCTTGGCCTTGAGGTCCGCCAGGGCGGACAGTCCCCGATCCTTGGCCTGGCGGAAGAAGGCCATCAGCATCCCCTCGGCCCCCTCCTTGGCGTCGGGCCCCAGGAACATGAAATGCTCGGACGCGGAATACTCGGAGACGAAGGCTTCGGCCTGATCCAGGATCATTTCCAGAAAATAGCAAAGGGGTCCGGCGGAGGGATGACGAGGCTCGGCGCCCGGACCCTCGGGGCCGCCCCCGCCGCCGGCGCCGAAGCATAGTACATTGAAGGTCTTTCCGAGCCGGCATGCAGAACCAAAACCCATCCCCAGGGGAGCAGGAAGCGCCCCGCCGCCCGGAGACGCCCCGGCGCAAGGGCCGACGCTGGCTGGCCGCCGCCGTCTTCGTCCTCACCGTGCTGCTGGCCGTCCTCTACCGCTGCGACCGCGAACCCGGCCTGCAGGAGCCGCCCCTGCTGCCGCCCCGGGGCCAAGGCGGGCCGCAGACCCCTCCTCCCCCGGAGCCGCCGCCTCCCCCGGACACCCCGGCTCCCGAATCCGCGCGCCCGGAACCGCCCCCGGCCCGCCCCGTTCCCGTGCCGAAGCCGGTTCTGCCGCCCGACACACCCCCGGCGCCGGTCCGCGCCCCGGACACGGCGGCCGCCCCCTACCTCTATGCCGATCCCTGGGGAGGGCGCCACTTCGACTCGGTGACGGTGTCCCTGCATTGCCGGGAGGGCTGCGTGGTGCTCTGGTCCCTGGAGGACAGCGTCCATTTCCGGAGTTACGAGGCCCCGCTCACCTTCCGGCGGGACGCGGTGCTGTGGCTCTCCGGCCTCGACTCTCTGGGGCGGCAGCTGGCGCCCGTGCGCATCGCCTACGTCATCGAGCGCGATCCCGGCGCCTGCCGCGAGGGAAACATGCCGGTTACCGTGGAGGGGAAGACCGTCTGCATGGACGTCTACGAGTGGCCCGGCCGGGAGGGCGAGACGCCCCGCGCCTTCGTGAACTGGCGGGAGGCGGCCGACTCCTGCGCGTCGGCGGGGAAGCGGCTCTGCACGGCCGCGGAGTGGAAGGCGGGCTGCCAGGGGCCGGACGCGCAGGCCTATCCCTACGCGGGCCGCTACAACGAGAACCATTGCCCCGCCAAGGAGGCGGCCGCCGCCCGATCGGGCCGCTTCCCGGCCTGCCGGTCGTATTACGGCCTCTACGACATGACGGGCAACCTCTGGGAATGGACCTCGACGCCCGCCGGCGAGGAGGGGAAGTTCCACCTGGTCGCGGGCGGCAACTGGAACGCGGGCGGCGAGGCGCGCTGCGGGTACGCCAAGTTCAGCTTCTATCCCTCGGTCCGCTATCCCTTCGTGGGATTCCGGTGCTGTCGCGACGCCGATTAGCGGGTTGTTGCGGCCGGGGCGGGTATACTATACTCAACCGGGACCGGAAACCGCGCGCATAGCGGATGACCGGCAGACGCCATGCCATCGAACCACCCCGCGACCGCCACGAGGATAACCGCCCCCCGGCCGCCGGAAGCGCGCCGGAGCCGCCCGCGCGCCTGGATCGGGCTCCTCGCCCTGGTCCTCCTCATCCTATCGGGCTCCTGGTTCCTCCGCAAGGCCGACGCCGCCAAGCCCAAGGACTGGCTGGACGACCGGCTCACCTACGTGCCCTCCGGGAAGTTCCTTAAGCCCATGGTGCTCGATTACGACGAGGTGGTGGGCGACCTCCTCTGGATCCAGTCCATGATGTACTTCGCGGACGCCTACCTGACAGGCAAGAGCTACAAGTGGCTGGGCCACATGCTCGACGTGGTGACCACCCTCAACCCCCGCCTGCACCAGGCCTACGAGTTCACCGGCGTGGTGCTCACCAAGGAGAAGTCGGAGATTCCGAAGTCCCTGCGCATCCTTGACCGGGGCATCGGCCAGTTCCGGGAAGACTGGCGGCTGCGCCTGTACGCGGCCATGGCCCAGATCAGCCTGGACTCGAACTATTCGCGCGCGTCCGAGCTCCTGGCGCCGGTGGCCGGCCTGGAGGAGGTCCCCGACCACATCAAGACCCTGTGCGCCACCCTGCTGAAGAAAGGGGGGAACGAGCGCCTGGCGCTCGCGTTCCTGGTGGACCGCTACCTCGAGAACGACAACCCCATCTCGCGGGAGCTGTTCCTCAAGAAGATGGACAGGATCTTCCCGGCGGCCGACACCTCGGAGGCGGCGGCGGAGAAGCGGCGGAAGGTGGCGGCCAAGGTGCTCCGCGAGGCCGAGATCGAGCCCCTGGCCGAGCACATGGCCCTCGAGGTCCTGTTCGAGTACTACCGCGGGCTGCCGCTATCCGACAGAGTCACCCGCCTGCTCAAGCTGGTCGGCGAATAGCGGCCGCAAGCCCGCTCCTCCCCGCAGGAAGACAAGGATGCACATGCAGCAAGCCCCCGTCCGATCCCAGGCTCTGGTCTACGGCTGCCTGGTCCTATCCGGATCCACCAGCCTAGTCTACGAGCTCCTGTGGACGCGCATCCTGAGCTTCTCCTTCGGCTCCACCTCGCTCGCCTTCGCCGCCGTGCTGGCGGTGTTCTTCCTGGGGCTGGCGGGCGGCTCCCTGCTGGGCGGCCGGGCCGCGCGCCGCCTGTCCGATCCCCTGCGAGCCTACGGCTGGCTGGAGCTCGCCATCGGCCTGTACGCCGGCGCGGCCTTCCCCTTCCTGTTCAAGCTGCACCACCTCTTCGCCCTGCACAACGCCGGCGGCGCCGAGCCCTCGGGCCTCGCCTTCCGCTTCGCCGCCGCCGCCGCCGTGCTGGCCCTGCCCACCCTGTGCATGGGCGCGACCTTCCCGGTGCTCTTCGAGCACCTGCGCCGCGAGCGTTCCCACCTCACCGAGGCCCTGGGCCGCCTCTACGGCATCAACACCCTGGGCGCCTTCCTGGGCGTCTACCTGGCCACCCATTGGCTGATTCCCTTCCTGGGGCTCGACAAGGCCAACTACGTCGCCGTCGCCCTGAACGTCCTGGTCTTCGCCCTTTCCCGGCTCCGCCTCCCGGCCTCCCGCCCCGCCGCGGCCTCCGCGACAGCTTCGGCGGAAGCTTCCGTGGCCGCGGCGACGCCCGCGGAAGCGCAAGCCGGGGCCGCGGCGATGCCGCCGCCTGCCGCCTCGCCCCGCCTCGCCTTCGTCGGCCTCCTGCTCCTGTCGGCCTCCGGGTTCATCACCCTGGCGTACGAGGTCGTCTGGGGCCGCGTGCTCACCATCTCCATGGAAGGCAGCCTGTACGGCATCGGCGCCACACTCGGGTCCTTCCTGGCCGGCATCGGCCTGGGCGGCCTGGCTTTCTCCCTGCTCGCGCGCAGGCTGCAGGGCCCGTCGGCGATGTTCCGGGCCTACGTGTTGGTATGCCTGGCCGTGGTGGCCTACCTGGCGCTGTCGCGCCTGCTCCTTCCGGTGGAAGGCTACCTGCTCCGGTCCGTGACCCAGGGCGTGCGGGGGCTGCTCGGCCTGCACCTCAACTTCGCCATCGCGGTGATCTTCCTGCTGCCCGTGACCGCCGGCCTGGGCTTCATGTTCCCGGCGGCGGTGTCCCTGTATGTCGCCGGGCGCGCCAATCCCGCCGAAGGCGCCGGAAAGGCCTACGCCCTCAACACCGCCATGTCGGTGGCCGGCTCCATCCTCTCCGCCTCCTTCCTGATGGACCTGCTCGGCATCGAGGGCATCGTCTTCCTCGGCGTCCACGTGATGCTGCTGACCCTGCTCGCCGCCGTGCTCCTGGCCGAGGCCGGCAAGCCGGATCGGCGCCTCTGGCTGGCCCTGGCCGCCCTTCCGCCGCTGCTCGCGGCCGCCTGGTGGCCCTCCATCGACGCCAAGACCGTGCTTGTCGGCGCCGTGGACGGCAAGCCGCCCTCCCTGTCGCAGGCCTTCCAGAGCCTGGCGGTCCAGTTCGCGCCCCGGAACAGCCTCAAGATCTACAAGGACGGGGTGGGCTCCACGCTGGCGGTGTCCGTGAATGGCCGCACCGCCTCGGTGCTGAGCAACGGCCTGCCCCAGAGCGGGCGCGCAATGGATCCCCCGCATTACAACCTGGAGAGCATCCTGGTGGGGCTGCTTCCCGCCATGCACCGGCCCGACGCCGGGAACGCGCTGGTGGTGGGCCTGGGGGCCGGGATCAGCGTGGACGTGCTGCGGCGCGCCGGGGTGCCCTCGGTGGAGGTGGTGGAGCTGGAGCCGGCCATGGCGAACATCTGCCGGAGCATCCATCCCAAGGGCGAGAGCCCCCTGGACGACACGGGGGTGACGCTGCGCCAGGACGACGCGCGCAACTTCCTGGTGCGCAACGGCTACCGCGCCGACCGGCGGCGGTGGGACATCATCGCCTCGCAGCCGGCCCACCCTTGGGTAAGCGGCGCCGCCGACCTCTTCACGGAGGAGATGTTCCGCCTCGCCTACGACAACCTGTCCGAGGACGGCGTGTTCTGCCAATGGTTCATGCCTTCCGGCATCGACGAGGCGGCCTTCGCCGCCCTGGCCAACGCCTTCGGGAACGTCTTCGACCGCGCGCTGGTGTACCGCACCTACGGGAGCTTCTCGGGCATCTATTTCATCGGCACCCGCGGCGGCTCGCGCTTCTCGGCGGCGGGGGCCGAGGCCGTGTTCGGCCGGCCCGGCCTGCGGCAGCTCCTCGATCTGCACCGCCATCCGCGGCCCGAGGACGTGTTCAAGTACTCGATCATCGGCCTTTCCGACGGTGCGTCGCTCCGCTTCCCCGGCCGGCCCGTCAACCGCGATCGCAACGCCTTCGTGGAAACCCGCATGCCCCTGCTGCCGAAGGGCAAGCCCCTGCCCCTGGAAGGGGTGCCGGGGAAGGCCCTGACCGGACCCCTGCCCGCCGGGTTCCAGGGAGCGGGCGCCGGCGACACGCTCTTCGTCTTCCGCGCCATCGATGCGCTGTCCGGGAACATCCTCTCGCCGGTAACGACCGGCAAACCCGACTCGCTGCAAATCGCTCGCCTCAGGCTCTACCGGACGAACGCGCCGCCGCCGTTCCGCGAATACTACGGGGCCCACCTGGCGCTCGCCTCCGGGGCGCCGCCGGCCTGGCTCGACACGGCCGCCGGACGCGCGCTCGCGGCGGGCCAATCCCTGCTCTCCGCCCAGTTCCGGCTCCTGCGCCTCCGGCTGGGGCCGGCATCGCCTTCCGGCCATCTCCTGCCTGAGGGGCTGCCGCCGGACTTCCTCCGGGATTTCCTGTCGCAGCAGGCGCTGTACGCGGCCCTGGCCGCGGCCGCGTCGCCGGCTGTTTCGAGCCAGGCCGCCGCGCGCGCCGCCGACAGCGTCGCCGCCCTGCCCGGCGTGGACCCGCTGTTCCGCGACATGGCCATGGTGATGAAGGCCCACCGTCTCCGCGACACGGGCGCCGCCGCCCTGGACGATCGGCAGTTGGAAGCCGTCTACCGGAAGGCGACCACGGCCTGGATCCACTGGGAGGCCGGCGGCGAGGCGCTGGAATGGTATTGCGCGAACCGCGGGCGCAAGGTCTGGGCGCTGATGACGCGGCGCGGCCTGGACGGCCAGCGGGAGCAGCGCGCGAAGCGCAGCCTGGATGCCGGCCTCCGCCTGAAGAACGCCGGCAAGCGGAAGGAGGCCCTGGCCGCCTTCTCCCGGGCCCGGGAACTGGACCCCGCCCTGCAGAACGCTTACCTCGGGGAAGCGGAGATCTACGGCCTAGCCAAGGACAAGGCCGCCTATGATTCCCTCGTGGCCGGCATCCGCCGGGACTTTCCCATGCCGGACGTCGTCCTGCACCGGGTGAGGGAAGCCTATCTCCTCAAGCCCGACGCCCGGGCGGACAGCACTGACGGCGGAGAGTGAGCCGGGGAGCCCCGCCCGATTCGCATTTAACCGAAGCGTGTTCGCAAAATGCGAGACCCCGGTCCGCCACTTTCCCTGAATCCTCAAATTTTATAATTGGAAACGACGGAAAAACGGAACTGCCCGATTGGCATCCGAGTTGCGTAAGGCTATGGTGTTCCCGAAAACGTATGCAAAGCACGATGAACATATCGAGGACTGCCTGCGGAGGGGATGCCATGAAGAGCCTAAGGGGATTCACCTTGATAGAACTGATGGTCGTAATCGTGATCATCGGCATCCTCGCGACCCTGGCCGTGCCGAAGATGTTCGGCTTGAGCACCAGGGCGAAGGCGGCGGAGGTCCCCGGGGTGGTGATGGGCTGGGAGAAGCTGCAAAGCGCATACGCCCAGGAAACCGGCGCTGCCGGCACCGAGGCCGCCATCGGCTTCAGGAATCCGACCACCGAAGGCACCGCCAAGTGGTTCACGTACATGGCCGCCGGATCGGGCGCGGCCTCGACCTTCACGGCCAACCCTACGGTGGCCTTCGGAAATTGCGACGTTACCGATACTTGGGAATCCGTCTATACGGCGGCCACCAATGCGGCGGTGCGCGACGACCAGGATGGTTGCGGGGAAGAGCATACCCCTAATTTCGATTGAAACCCTAACCCGAAAGTTTTCCTTGCAATCTCTCAAATCTCCTGTCTAGAATAGAGTCACCTCCACCCTCCCAAAAAAGAAGGAATCATCACAATGTTCAACAACAATAAAGGTTTCACCCTCATCGAGCTCATGGTCGTGATCGTGATTATCGGCATCCTCTCGGCCCTGGCCATTCCGAAGATGTTCGGCGTGAGCGCCAAGGCGAAGGCGGCTGAAGCTCCCGGCGTGATCGCCAACTGGGAAACCCTCCAGAGCGCCTATGCCCAGGAGACCGGCGCCGCCGGCGACTACATG
>CBILQL010000261.1:0-7029 GCA_966238865.1 uncultured bacterium | reverse complement strand
CTCCATGATCGTAATCTTCAAACTTGTCAATCGCATGTTCAAACACGGCGAGCGAAGTTTGAACAGGTTCGCTCCGGGAAATTTCCGTGAACCTCTCCTGCCATTTGACAATGTCTGCAAAAATGTCAGTCCAGATGATGGATATACCTCGCTGGTCTGAACCAAGTTTCGCTTTATTCGATAGAATGGAGTTCAACTGCCTAAAGGTTAGCACGCAGAATGGCTTACCTTCATCTCTGCCAAAATATCCACCATCGAATACATTGAATTTTCCGGCAAAAGGGAGATCCGCTCTTTCGAAATTTTCCCCGTGACGCTGCTCGAACTCCACAAATGCGTCACCAAGTACGCGGTCAAGATAGCCTTTGGACTTGTCCGAAAGCCCTGGCGATTTATCATCTTTGAATACTGTAAACCCGCTAACTGGATTATTTCCAGTCGCATCAGGTTGAATGGTTTCATACCAAAGTTTGCGCCAAGTCTGCACTTTGAAAGCGGAGGAGTATTTGCTTCTTACAAGTCCTACTTCAATTGAATAAGTGTCCCCTCCTGCCAACCCGCAGAAAAGGAAACAAACTGACCTCCCGCCATGGACCTTGGTTTCCAGTTCCGCGACACCGCTTTCAAATGCTCTTAAATCGCCTTGCGCATCTGATTTCAATCCAGGCTTGGGAAAATTTCGTTTGCTATTTTTCTTTCCCGCCTCGACCTTCCAAAAGACCTTTGCCCCGTCTGCTACGCCATCTACTGCAACTTCAATACGACGCTCCGCGCCATCCTCAGGATTCCCTGGTTCCAGGTTTACGAATTGCTTAAGAGTCTCCCCCTCCTTGATCCCAACAAGTCTGAGGACACCTTTTACTGCCAGATCTCCGTTCCCGTTCTCAACGACCAACTGGTCATAAAACAAACACCCGAACCCCGCCGTCCTCCTCGCCCCCTTCCTCCCCACCTGCTTCTTGCAGGGGGCGATGTCCCCCTGCTTGCAGGGATACTGGATGGGGAAATTCCGATTCGACTTGAGCAGCACAACGGCGACCCGACGGTTGGATTCGATCGGACCCTCCAACTTTTCCACCAGGTTGAACTCGCTGCAGCCCGTAAAGGGTTGACCGTCGAGGGAGTCGAAGTCCTTGGAAGCCATGGCTTTCGGATTGCATTCCTCCATGAACGCCGCATACAGGGCCGCACGGGTGGCCGCATCGGCCGTTCCGTTGGCAGGCAGGCCCTTCTTGCCCTGGAACGCCTTCACCGCCGCTTGGGTCTTGGGCCCGTCCTGGCCATCGATGGCTCCCGGGTCATGCCCCAGATGCTTCAGGAACTCCTGGGTGGAAGCCAGACCCCACTTCTCTTCGTCATACAACGCCTTCCAGATCTCCGCATCCTTCATCAGAATGGCGAAGACGGCCTTGGCCCGACGCTCGGATAGCGTCTTGTTTCCCTCCTCCTTGCCCACCGCGTCCGCATGGCCGAAAATTGCCAGCTTCCCGTCCGGGTGCTTCTGCTTCCATTCCTTGATACGGGCGACCATGTCCTTCAAGGCCGGGGTATGCTTCGGACTCACCCGGCTTTTTCCGGTGGCGAAGGTGATGTCCTGGAGGATGTGGCACTCCAGGAGTCGATCCGCCATTTCCTCGATATCCTTGGAAACGGCTTCATCCTTCAGCGGATCGGAGGCGCTGTGCTTGGCCGTGAAGAAATACTTCACCTTGTTCAGGAAATTTCCGAACTCGTCCTTGAACTGGGGGATATAGACCGGGATTTTGCAGACGGCCCTGCCGGACTGGATGTTCCCTTGGCCTTTGGAAATGCTTTCAGGCCCATTCGGCGTCTCGGCAAAAAGTTCGAATTCTACCCTGGTCTTATGGGCCTGGGACTCGGGAAGGTCGGCCTCCACGGAGATTTCCGTCTCTTCGTTGAAGCCCACCGTCTCGATTTCCCATTTGGGATTCCGGAGGATGACCTTTTCGGCGGGTTTCTCCTCCGGCTTATGGACGTCTTCCTGCTCAACTCCCTCGTCGGGGACCAGGTCTCCGGATTCGGAATCGGATTCGGCATCCGAAGCGGCTTCCTGCTTTCGGGGGCGGGAGATGCCCCCGCCGCGATGCCGGCGGAAAATGTCCGGGGTGGATGGGCCGGAATGGGCTCGAAAGGGATCGTCGAAGGGATTGGCGAGCATGTGTGACCGTCAAAACTGGGTTTCTGGAAAGGTAATCATTCCCTGTCCCTTGAACCGTGATTCGGCTCACCACGGCCGGCGAGGCAAATCGCGCCTCCGGGATTTCATCCTTGTTTTGAGGTACACTTTCGAGAGCGAACCGGCACATGCCCGGTTCGAAGGGAGGCCTCATGCGGCGAATCCATTCTCGAGTCCACTCTCATATCCTGCTTGCGGCGGCATCAGTCGCCCTCTTCTGGCCGCAGCCTACTTTGGCGGCCGTATACGAGGTGGGCCCCGGCAAGACCTATCGCCAGCCCTCGGAGGTGACCTCGCGCCTTGCCCCCGGCGACACCGTACGCCTGGAAGGCGGGGCCGAATATTCCGCTGTGCAACTCACCCGCTCCGGGACCCGCGTCGCCCCGATTGTAATAAAGGGGCGGATTGCCTCCGACAGCCGCCGCGCCGTGCTTTCGGGCGGGACCAACACCGTGCACCTGCGCGCCGACTGGCTCGTGGTGGAGGGGGTGGAGATAACCGGCGGCAGCTCCCGCTGCGTCTTCCACGAGGGGGCCGACAACGTGCTGCGCGGCGTTCTGGTGCGCGACTGCCCCAAACAGGGGGTGCTCGGCGCCGACCAGGGATCCGGCAATTTCACCCTCGAATTCTCGGAGGTGAGGCGCTGCGGCGGTGGGGACCGCGATCACCAGATCTACATGGCCACCGACGAGGTGGCGCATCCGGGAAGCGTCTTCCGCCTGCAACATTGTTACATCCACGACGCCAACGGCGGCAACAATGTGAAGTCCCGCGCGGAGCGCAACGAGATCCGGTACAACTGGATCGAAGGCGCATACTACCATGAGCTGGAACTGATCGGCCCCGATCCGGACGGAGCCGACGACGACTGGCATCCGCGCCTCAAGCGCGAGGACTCGGACGTGATTGGCAACGTGTTCCGTAAGCGCCGCACCGCGGCGGGCAACGACAGCAACTTCGCCGTGTTCCGCATCGGCGGGGACGCCACGGGGGAATCCCATGGCCGCTACCGGTTCGTGAACAACACCATCATCGCGGGCACGGGCGCCGTGTTCCGCTGCTTCGACAGCCTGGAGACGGTGGAGATGCACAACACCGTGTTCCACCGCCCCGGCGGAGGCATCAACCTGATGCGGACCGCGGAGGCGCTGTGGACGCAAGGGAGCGCCCGCATCGCCGGCTCGAACAACTGGGCCACCTCCGGAGCCGCCAACCTGCCCGCCGCCTGGACGGGTACCAAGCTGGGATCCGACCCCGGCTTCCGCGACTTCGCGGGCAATGACCTTCGTCCCGCCTCCGGCAGTCCGCTCATCGACGCCGGTCAGGCGAGCCCCACGGGCGTTCCCGACCTCCCGTTTCCCGACCCGGCCTTTCCGCCGGTGTTCAGCCCCCCGTTCCGCGCTTGGACGGACGCACCCCTGGCCCGGACCGCCTCCGGCGGACTGGACATCGGGGCCTATGAGGAAGGGACCGTGATGGCTGTGCGCGGGGGCATGGGCAGGGTGTCTCCGCGCTCCGCGTCCTCCGGAGCCGCGGCGGGTGCCCCGCGCTTCTTCTGGCGTTGGAAGGACGGCTCCGGCTGCCGGACGGCTGCGGGGCGGGTGTGCCCGTGGTAAATCTCTGGCCGATTACATCTCGGCGAGGATGTCCCTTTCCTTGCTCACCGTATACCAGGTGAACTGGGTCATGCCCGCCCACAGGTCCGCGGCAGCCGCCAGGTACTTGGCCCGGGCGGGGGAATCGAAGGCCTTCTGGGCGATGTCCTGGGATTCGAACTTCGCCTCCAGGAAGATGATGTTCTCATCCTGCCGGTCATGGTAATGGTGATAGGATAGCACGCCGGGCATCTTGCGGGTGGCCGATTCCAATTCGGCCAGGATGGGCAGGTAGGCCTCCAATTTTCCCGGTTTGATGCTGTAACGCACGTGTTGAATGATATCCCGTTTCTCCATGTCTTTAGCCTCTTCCAATTCACAACCTTGTACCGCGAACAGGGCGAAATGGGAATTCCGAAAATTTGAGCCCTGGTGAGTAAAATATAGATCTCCTTATTTTACTTAAGTCTTCAAAAGTAAAATACTCCGCCGGCATCCTGGAACAGCCCGTATTCCTCGGCAGGCCGCATGGGTATCCTCGGCCTTTTCTGCAACCATAAGGCCACTTCTTCTTTTGTTATTCGCCTGGACTCGGCAAAAGCAGGCGGAAATGATCGCGGATCAACTGACCAATCAGGGATGATTCCGGTCCGATTTACTCGATCGCCGCGAGGAATCCGTCCTGAAATACCGCTTCCTGATTCTTTCCTTATCGCGCTCCGACAGGCCTTCGAAGAGCGATAATCTTTCCTCGTCCAGAGGATAATAGCCGTAAATCAAGAACTTTCCATCCGTGATGAACTCATGGAATCCCACTGTATCGGTCCTATTGAATCGAACGAGCCGGGCCTTTTCGGCTTGTATGCTATCCACGATTTTTCCATGTGAATAGAGAACTCCTCCGGCGAGGAGAAACTCCTTTTCAGAATCCAGGAATCTCGCGCCAGCCCTTTTCAGAGCGAAGAACTGATCGGGGTATCGACTCCAATGCCGGTTCAGACGAATACGTTATAATGTCATAGACATTTTTCATCTCATCCGATTCCATACCGGGCCTTGCCGGAGTTCATAGCCTCCACCGTCACTCCCTGGACTTTACCCACGAGCCTGGGGGTAATAATGCCATCGTCATCCAATGTCCCTTTGCGACCCTTGGCCACCGTGCAGGTGACCACCATCTTCCCAGGGACGGCCACGAGGATATCCGTCTAGATCGTCCGCAGGGGTTCGTCGATGACGGGATAAAGCTCAACCTTCAGCCCTTTCAGGTTGGTTACCAATGCATCGGACTTGGAGTTCGCGGAGTCGAATTGCACGACGGGGACGAATTCGTCGATTTCCAGGTCGGGCAGGGTGAAAAGCGAGGTCTTGGCCCCCGCAAGCCGGATTTCAGCCATTGCGGCCGCCTCCCCGCGTCTTCTCGCCGCGCTTGCGGGGCACGAATCCGATCCTTTGAAGATCTCCGGTGACTTCCACGGCCTCCAGGATGCCCTTGTCGAGTAGCTTTCCCTGGTATTCGATGTCGAAAGTTACGTCGCTCAGGTCGATGACGATGCTTTTCCCGACCAGGTTTTCTGAACGGAGGACGAGCCGGACCGACCTTCCGGCCCGGGTCACTTCGATCTTCTCACCAGCTTCGTTTTCGAAGAACACCTCCAGAACCTTGCCTCCCGTAGCACCTCCCACCCCCGTGCTATCGCCCCCTGGCGTCTCCTGCACCAACCCATCATAGAAGCAGCACCCGAATCCGGCCGTGCGGCGCTGTCCCTTGCGGGCTTTCTGCTTGCGGCAGGCTTCGATATCGCCCAGCTTGCAGGGATATTGGATGGGAAAGTTCCGGTTGGATTTGAGCTGGAAGATCGCGACCCGCCGGTTCCTTTCATTGGCTCCCGGAGCCTCCTCGACCAGATTGAATTCGCTGCAGCCCGCATACGGCATTCCATCGATGGAATCGAAGTCCTTGCCCATGAGCGACAGGGTGTTGTGCTCCGCCATGAAGGCTTTGGGCTCCGGTTCGGACGTCCTGTCCCACTTCTCTTCTTTGGCCAAGGCATCCCAAACGGATGCGTCCTTGACGAGGAATGCCTGGACCGCGCGTGCACGGCGCTCGGATAGCCGCTTGTTCGGCTCTTCCCTTCCTTCAGCATCCGCATGGCCGAATACCGCCAGTTTGCCGTCGGGATGCCGCGTTTTCCAAGCCCTGATGCGATCAACCAGGGTCTTCAAGGCCTCGGCCTGGGAGGCCCGGATTTGACTCTTCCCGGTGGCGAAGGTGATGTCCTCCAGAATATGACTCTCGAACAGGCGGATGGCCATCTGATCGACCACTTTGAACGCGGTATCCGCCTTCAGGAGATCGGAGGCGCTGTGCTTGGCGGTGAAGAAATATTTCACCTTGTTGAGGAGATTGCCGGACTCGACCTTGGTTTTATGAGCCTGGGACTCGGGAAGTTCGGCCTCAACGGAGATTTCCGTTTCCTCGTTGAAGCCTACTGTTTCCACCTCCCATTTGGGATTCCGAAGGATCACCTTGTCGGCGGGCTTCTCCATCGCTTCGGGGGATGCCTCCGGCTCCCCCTGGTCATAGGGGACAAGGGAATCCCGCTCCGAGTCGGCTGCCCCCTCGGAAGCCGCTTCGGGCTTCCGGAGCCGGTAGATGCCCCCCGGTTCTGGGCCGCCGGAAAATGTCCGGGGTACCAGGACCGGTATAGGTTCGGAAGGGGTCTTCAAAAGGATTGATGGGCATTTCGGGACATACAGCCAGGATTTCCATGTAAAGTAATCAATCACGTTCCACGATGCGTGATTCTGCTCACCCCTAAAATCCCTTGCCTCCGCTCCACCTGGAGCCGGATCCCGATTGCCGGATTGCCCACCGTACGATTACCTTTCAGACAATCCTTCCGCCGCGGGATCTTTCTTGATGCAATGCTTTCACCTGGCGAAACCGCGCGTCGCGAAGTAGGAGGCGGGTAATTCCATGTACAACGCGATTCCGAAACGGATGTCTCTCTCTGCTGTAGCCGGCCTGGCGATGATGGTTCTCTCCGGCTGCGATTCCGGGACCGAGACCGGGGACGGAGAGGAGCCCCAGGGTTCCCCTTCTCTGTCGCTACGCGTGCGGCATGCCCACCACACCGCCACGTACTATGACGCCGTGATCACGAACGATGTGCCCAAGCCCGTGCACATCGAGCTGAACGGACGTGTCATGGTCGGTGGGTTCGGGAACAGCAG
>CBILQL010000260.1:0-7064 GCA_966238865.1 uncultured bacterium | reverse complement strand
TCGTGCACCCCGACCGCGTGCTCGACGAGGAGGCAATTTCAAAGCTTTCGGGAAGAAGAGCTATGAAGGATGCCCTACATGGGTTTCTTTTCAGTCTTTCTGTTTTTCCGAAGGTGAATTTTTCAAAAAAAAAAATCATTTAAAAAAAGCAAAAAAGATCACCGTTCTTGCTGCTGGGTTCCTCGGCGGCCGTTTCCGGGCGGGGAAGGAAGGCGCGGAAGGTGCGGCCGGCCGGGACACCGTTTCCGGAGGCTTCGCGGCCGATGGCGCGCTCTTCCGGGGGCGGAACTTGGGTCTCCGCGGCCCGGGTCCGGATGCTGAAAAGGGCGGAACCGGCCAGAAGGAGCAGGGGGCCGATACCGGGGAGCCGGCAGAGGTGGGTCAAGAGCACGGTCGGTATATACATTTTATTCCCTGCCTTGTCGGGAACGGTGACCATGGGAATTGCTATCCAGAAAATGTTCGACGGCATCGCCGTCCGCTACGATTTCCTGAACCGTTTTTTGAGCGCGGGCAGGGACATATCCTGGCGGCGGAAGGCCGCCCTGCGCCTCAAGGGCAGGGGGGTGCGGCGGGTCCTGGATCTGTGCGGCGGGACCGGCGACTTCTGGCACAGCTGGAGGGAAGCCCAAGCCGGGGAAGGCGAGGAAGGGGGGCTCGGCGTCATCGCCGATTTCTCCTGGCCCATGCTGCTGGAGGCCAAGCGCAAATTCGTCGTTCCGCCGGGGCAGGCCGGCCGTCCGCGTCCGAGCCTGGTGCGCATGGACGCCCTGCGCCCCTGCTTCAAGGAGAACGCCTTCGACGCGGTGATCTGCGCGTACGGAATGCGCAACCTGGATTCCCTCGGGGACGGCATCGATCAGGTCACGAGCCTGCTCAAACCCGGCGGCGTATTCGTCACCCTCGAATTCTTCCGCCCCACCACCGCCTTCACGCGCTTCTTCTACGGCGTGCTCGCCCCCCTGTCCATCCCCCTCCTCGGCGGGTTCTTCTCCTCCCGGCGCCAGGCCTATGCCTACCTGGTGGATTCCATCCGCCGCTTCTGCTCGGTCTGGGAATACCGGGAGACCTCGCGCCAGCGGGGTTTCCGCGACGTCGATGTCACGGCTTGCGATTTCGGGATCTCCCACATCGTAACGGCGGTGAAGGGCTAGCATGGGACGTTACGTACTAGGGGTGACCGGCGCTTCCGGGGCCGTCTACGCGGCCCGCCTGCTCGCGCATCTCAAGGCGCTGGGCCACGAAGTCCTTCTCGTGGCCACCGAGTCGGGCCGGAAGGTGTGCGCTTACGAAGGCTTCCCGGACCTGGAGAAGCAGGCGGATCGCGCCTTCGACAACCGGGACTTCTTCGCTTCCATCGCAAGCGGATCCTACGTGCACCAGGGGATGGCGGTCATCCCCTGCTCCATGGGCACCTTGGGGAAACTTGCCCATGGCATCGGGGATACCCTGCTCACCCGCGCCGCCGACGTGTGCCTGAAGGAGCGCCGCCGGCTGGTCATCGTGCCGCGGGAAACCCCCATGAGCGCGCTGCACCTGCGCAACCAGGCCCGGCTTTCGGACCTGGGGGCGGTGATCCTGCCGGCCAACCCCGCCTTCTACCATCGGCCGGACAGCATCGAGGAATTGGTGGACACGGTGCTGTCGCGGGTGCTGGATCACCTGGGCGTCGAACATGCGGTGGGGCGCCGCTGGCGCGATCCGTCGTGAACCCGCGGAACGGACAGTGAGTATTTTTAACGCCATGCGAATCCCCGGACTCGGCCGCCTCCCGGATTACCTCGGACTGGTGCGCTTCTCCCATACCCTTTTCGCCATGCCGTTCGCCCTCGCCTCCATGATCTGGGCCGCCGAAGGCCTGCCGAGCGCGCGCGTCTTCCTGCTCATCGTGCTGGCCATGGTCACCTGCCGCAACGCCGCCATGGCCTTCAACCGCCTGGTGGACGCAGGCTTCGACGCCGAGAATCCCCGGACCGCCCGCCGGCATCTCCCCGCCGGCATCCTGTCCCGCCGCCAGGTCATCGCCTTCTTCGCGCTGAATGCCGCCGTATTCGTGGCCGTGGCAGCGGCCATCAACACCTTGGCCTTCGCCCTCGCAATCCCCGCCTTGGCGGCGGTTTGCGGCTATTCCCTGACCAAGCGCTTCACGTCCTTTTCCCATTTCTTCCTGGGGCTTGCCATCGGCATCTCGCCGGTGGGGGCATGGATAGCCGTGCGGGGAGGGTTCTCCTGGGAACCCCTGGCTCTCTGCCTGGCGCTGCTGCTCTGGATAACCGGCTTCGACATCATCTATGCCACCCAGGACCATGCCTTCGACAAGGCGAAAGGCCTGCATTCCATGGTGGTCCGGCTCGGCGTTCCGGGGGCGCTGACCCTATCCAAGGTCCTGCACGGGGCCATGTGGCTGGTGCTGCTGGCGCTGGGCTGGCGGGGCGGCCTGGGCCTGCCCTACCAGGCCAGCCTAGCGGTGGTGGGCCTGCTGCTCCTCTACGTCCACCTGTTCCGGCGCTCCGCCTCCCTGGATGCCCTCAACCAGGATTTCTTCCTGGCGAATATCGCGGTGAGCGTGTGCCTGATGGCCGGAATCGCGGGGCAGTGGCTGCCCTAGTCCCTGTCCCTATTGGATCCCCGGCACGATCCGGAACCGGGGCGTCCATCCGCGGTGGATGGCGCCCTTCGCATCGTACCAGGGGAGGCCCGGCAGGTTGCGCGCTTCCGGGGAACCTGCGCCACCGCCCGGGGGAATCGCCACGCGGACGGTTCCCAGGCCCACGGCGAAGGTCATGATGTCGCCGATGGTGCCGATGCTGTGCAGGCGCAGGCCGGACGCCGATCCGTCGTTCCAGCGGGAAGCCGTGGACGTGGCCTGGGAGAACTCCAGCTTGTTGCCATAGGGGAAGAAGTCGGCGGCGCTGCTGCCGGGGCTGGGCCATTGCGCGGCGGCCAGGTGGTTGGCCCCGTCGGCCTCCACCACGAACAGGCTGCGGTTGGTCCCCGAGGCGTTGGTCGACTTGCCCTTGTCGAAGTGGTACATCAGGATGCCCTTGCCCTTGAGTCCCGACCAGCGGCCCGTGTTCTTCACGTTGGACCAGAAGAAGAGCTCGCCGGGCTTGGCCGGGTTCGCGTAGCGGAAGCCGCCCTGGCCGGCGGAAAGGGAATAGCCGGCGCTGGTGTTCCGGTCCACGTCCACGGTCGGAATCCAGCCCTGGTCGGCGCGGTAGAAATCGTTGATCGCCACCGGGTTCTGGTCCATGATGCGGTTGCCCATCAGGCAATAGTCCCCGAAGTAGTAGAGGTCGGGCCAGCCGAAGATCATGTGCCCGCATTCGTGGGCGAAGACGTAGAGGCCGAAGCGGGTCCCCAGGTCGGTCATCATGTACCGGCTCACGGTCACGCCGTCGAGCTTGCGGTTGATGGTGCCGGCATGCGGCCAGAGCCCCTGTCCCCAGGTCTGGCCCGTCCCGGCATAGACGATGCTCACCGCCTCCGTCCTGCCGTCCTTGTCGTTGTCGAACTTGCTGAAGTCCACGAGCGGATCGAAATAGGCGATCATCTCGTCGAGCAGCTCGCCGGCGCGCGCATAGCCGGATCCGCCCTCGTAATAGGACTTGGGCTGCTTGGCGCGGTAAAAGCCGTACACCTCGTTCTGGAAATCGAGCTTGCCGTTGCTGACGTCGAGGTAGTAGTCGCGCACCGATCCGTTGCACCCCGATTGGTTGAAACCCTTGAGGTTCAGCCAATCCTTGACCTCGGCGGAGGAGAAGGCCGGGGCCTGATCGGAAAAATCGACCAGCAGGGTCAAGCCCCAGATGGCGCCCTTGGGATTGGCGTAATGCGAAGCCGGAGCCGCGCCCGGTTTGCGGAGGGCGGGCTGCGAGGGGGTAGCCGTGGTCTCGTCGGGCCAGGCCTCCACGATGCGCCCCTCATGGACGATGAGGGCCGAGGAAGGAGCCGCCGCGATCAGGGCGATAATGCCGGCCAAGGGAAGCGCGACAGTCGGCGCCAGGAACAGGAAACACATGATGCCGGGCGCGAGACGCATGGATTTCATCCAAGATAGGGTGGAAGGGCCTCCGCCGCCGCGCGAAAGAGGACTATCCGTAAAGTAGCAAGTCGGGGCGGAATGGATCAGCCTGACAGGGATGGGAATTCGGGCAATTTGAGGATTCCATTACTCGCGAACCGCGGCGCTCACGGGGCCGGCCGGTATCCGCGGCTGCGCTTGTAGTCGATCCATTTCATATACCCGCGTCCCACCACCTTGTAGGCGATGAGGGCCATCTCGAGGGCGGCCAGGGGACGTCCCTTCACCACGGCCTTGCCCGCCTTGATGGCCTCCAGGATCCGGGCCGGATCGGGCTCGCAATCCACTTCGCTCCAGGTGGTCCCGAATTGCTCCAGGGTATGGGTATCGGAATTGCCCACGATAGGAAGCCCGAGGCGTTCCGCCGCTTCCCGCCCCTTGCGATTGGGGTCCCAGCGGCGGTGGTAGAAGCCCGAGATCTCCACGGCATCGAAGAGGTCCCGGTGGCGGATGAGGTTTTCCCCGAGGCATACGCCTCCCGGGAAGAAAGGATGGGCGGCGATGACCAGCCCGTCGGGGCGCTTGGCGGCGCGCAGGTCCGCGAAGGTATGCAGGGATTCCGATACCGCCTTGGGATACTGGATCAGGAGGACATGGCAGCCTTCGATGTCCCGTTCGATGCCTGGAAGGAGCAGTATGCCCCTTTCGGCGGCGTATTCCCGGGCAGTCCGGCTTTCGAGCTGGAGGTTGTGCAGGGTGATGGCCAGGGCGCCGTATCCCAGGACGGCCGCCTTGTCAATCAATTCGTAAACCGTGTGGTAGACATGGGCGTCGCAGGGATCGTCCAACGTATGGAGATGGAAGTCGATTTTCACGGCGCCGACGGGTTTAAAGAGGAATTGAAATCTACATTATAAGGCGAGTATTGCCAATAACTTAATGAAGGTATAACTTTTTCCGCTCGGGATCCGGAACGGGTGCCCGGTCAGGGAAGGGACAGCGCAGGATGAACCTGGCGACAGTGGTGATTGTGGGCCGTCCCAACGTGGGCAAGAGCAGCCTGTTCAACCGGGTGCTCGGCCGCCGCGCGGCCGTGGTGGCCGATCGGGAAGGCGTGACGCGGGACCGGCATTACCAGATGGCCGAATGGAGCGGAGTCCATTTCCAGCTGGTGGACACCGGCGGATTCATCCCCAAGGAACAGGACGCCATCGACAAGCTGGTGCGCCAGCAGATCGAAGTGGCTGTCGCCGACGCCGACCTGGTCCTCTTCCTGGTGGACGGGAGGGTTGGCATCACCGAGCTGGATCAGGCCTTCGCGCGCCTCATCCAGCGCGCCGATCGCCCGGTGATGCTGGCCGTGAACAAGGCCGAGAGCAGGAGCGTCGCCGACGAGGCCTCCCAGTACTGGTCCCTGGGATTGGGCGAACCCCTGGCCATCTCGGACCTGCACGGCTCCGGGGTCTACGACCTCCTCGACGCCCTGGTGGCGCGCCTGCCCGCGAAACCGCGCTTCGTCCCCCGCGAGGATCGCATCAAGGTGGCCATCCTCGGCCGGCCGAACGCCGGCAAGTCCACCTTGGTGAACTCCCTGGTGGGCGAGGAGCGGGTCATCACCTCCGAGGTGGCGGGCACCACCCGGGACGCCATCGACACGGAGTTCGAGTACGGCGGACGCAAGTTCCTGCTCACGGATACCGCAGGCCTGCGCCGCAAAGCGCGCGTCACCGACGAGGTGGAATACTTCTCCAACATGCGCGCCCTCGAGGCCATACGCCGCAGCGATCTCTGCGTGCTGCTGGTGGACGCCTCCCGGGGGATGGAGATCCAGGACTTCCGCATCTGCACCTTGATCCAGGAGACCGGCAAGGGCCTCATCGTCTGCCTCAACAAGTGGGACTCCGTGGAGGCGGAGAGCAAGACCTTCGACCACATGGTCAAGGACATCACGAGCCGCAACCCCGATCTCGAGGACTTTCCCTTCCTCGCCATCAGCGCCCTGACCGGCAAGCGCCTTACCCGGGTGCTGGACGAGATCATCAAGGTGAAGGGGAACCTGGCCAAGGTGCTGGGGCGCGAGAACGTGATCCGGTTCTTCGAGGAGACCGTGGCCAAGCATCCCCATCCCACCACCACCTCGGGGCCGGTGATCCTGGAGCGCTGCTGCCAGGTGATGGTGAACCCTCCGGCCCTGGCCTTCGAGGTGAGCCACCCCGAGCGGGTGCAGGAAAGCTACGTCCGCTACCTGCGCCGGCAGGCCTACGAATTCTTCGATCTCAAGGGCGCGCCGGTGCGCATCTGGTTCCGCAGCCGCTTCAAGCTGCGCACCGACGAGGAGCTGCAGGCCTGGCTCGACTACGGCATCGAGGCCCAGGATCCGGACGGGGAATGGATCGAGGAGACCGCCGAGGCCGAGGCTGGCGACGACGAAGGCGGGGCTGCGTCCGGAGGCGCGAAACCCTTGCCCGCCAAGCGCCGCGGCCGCCCGACGGCCGCGCCCGGCGACGCCCCGTCCGTCGACGCGCCTGCCGGCGCCCCCGAAGACGAGGACTTCTGGGAGGACGAGCCCCGATCCGCGGCCGCCGAGGACGCGCGCTGATGGGTTCCTGGTTGGATGCGGCGCTGGCCCTGCTGGGCGGCTACCTCCTGGGATCCGTCCCGACCGCGGCCTGGCTCAGCCGGGCCATGTACGGGGCCGACATCACCCGGGTCGGAAGCGGCAATCCCGGCATGACCAACGTGCTGCGCACCTTCGGCTGGAAGCCGGCGCTTCCCGTGGCCCTGTTGGACGCCGGCAAGGGCTGCCTGGCCGCCTGGCTGGGCGCGTTCCTGACCGGAAGCCAGGCGTGGGGGCTGGCCGCGGGCATCGCCGCCGTGCTGGGGCATTCCTTCACCTGCTTCGCCCGCTTCAAGGGCGGCAAGAGCGTGCTCACCGGCTTCGGCGTGTTCCTGTACTTCGCTCCCATCAGCGCCCTCGCCGGGCTGCTGACCTGGAGCGCCGTGGTGGCCTTGACGCGCTATGTCAGCCTGGGATCCATCC